>CAMOPG010000005.1:0-39411 GCA_946622165.1 uncultured Erysipelotrichaceae bacterium | reverse complement strand
GCGAAGGCATCGTGATCAAGAAGGAACCGGGTGATGATGAACTGCTGAAGAAGGGCGTCGTAGACTTCTATTCCTTCTCTTACTACAGCTCTGCAACATATGCGGCACATCCTGAATCCATCAAGCAGGTCGAAGGCAACCAGGTCAGAGGTCTCCAGAATCCGTACCTGACAGCTTCCGAATGGGGCTGGACGATCGACCCGATCGGTCTGCGCGTCAACCTGAACCAGATCTATGACAGATATCAGCTCCCGATGATGATCGTTGAGAACGGACTTGGCGCGATCGACAAGTTTGAAGAAGACGGCATGATCCATGATGACTACCGTATCGACTATATGCGCAGACACATCCAGCAGATGAAGGATGCTGTTGAGATCGACGGCGTCGACCTGATCGGATATACACCTTGGGGTCATATCGACGTTGTATCCGCAGGTACAGGTGAAATGAGAAAACGCTACGGCTTCATCTATGTAGACAAAGATGATGACGGAAACGGTGATCTCCACCGTGAACGCAAAAAGTCCTTCTACTATATGCAGAAGGTCTACGGTTCCAACGGAGAAGATCTCGACTAAGATGAAATGCACTCGCCCGGGTGCATTTTTCATTGATTATTTAGCTGTTTTTCTGTAACGGTACATCATGATCCCGCCGGCAACAGCAGCGTTCAGTGATTCAAATCCGTCCATTTCAATACGGAGCCTCATATCTGCTTTCCGCTGTATTTCCTTCGAGACGCCGCGTCCTTCGTGTCCGACAACCAGAGCCATCTTTTCCCGCGGTGCGATGTCTTCCATATTCTCAGACGCATCCAGTGCGGATGCGATCACTGTGACCCCTTCTTTCTGAAGCTGCGTCACCAGATCTGACAGTCCGGTACGGATCACGGGGATATGGAACAGCGCCCCCTGCGTGGAACGGATGGTTTTTTCGTTGTACAGGTCGCAGGAGTCCGGTGAAAGATATACGCCGTCAAAGCCGAACGATACAGCAGTTCTGATCAGGGTGCCGACATTTCCCGGGTCCTGCAGACCATCCAGGATCAGCAGCCTGCTGCTGTTTCTGAGTTCAGGCTCTTTCATTCTGCAGACAGCGATCACATGCACTGCCGAGACGTTGCCTGATATCTTTTTCATGATGCCTTCCGTGACACGGATGACCGGCACACCGGTCTCCGGACGGTCCTCATCAGTGATGATCGTTTCAACACAGCCTGCTTTCAGTGCTTCTTCCAGCAGATGTTCACCTTCGATCAGAAAACGCTTCTTCTGATCGCGGTCTTTCTTGTTATGGAGTCTCACCCATTCCTTGACCTTGCTGTTCTGCAGTGACTGAATGACTTCCATGCTTACCTCCGTGTTGATCTCTGCCGCATGACTTCAAATCCCAGAGCGGCACTTGCCCCTGCCGCATTCAGCGCGGCACGGAAATCGTTGGCATACGGAATATAAATGTTCTGATCGCATTCCTTCAGGACTGCTGAGGAAAGACCTCTCATCTCCCCGCCGATGCAGAGCAGGATCGGTCTGTCAAACTGTGCTTCAAAGTAGGATATCGCATCCCTGCGCATTGCGGCGTAGGCATATAAGCCATGCTGTTTCAGTGTTCTGACTGTTTCCGCCATGTCATCGCTCAGGATCACATTCATATATTCATATGCGCCAGCACTGGAACGCACGATCGTATTTTCCGACCAGCTCCAGTCACGATTCCGCAGGATCAGTCCGGTGCATCCGGCTGAATACAATGAACGGATCACATAGCCAAGATTAAAGGGATCTTCCACCCCTTCCAGCATCACGGCAAACGGACATTCATGATCCAGACAGGCAGACAGCTCCTGGAATGTACGCTCACCTGCATCAGCCAGGATACCGCCATGTGTCTTTCCCTGTGCCATTTCATTGATCTGTGCTTCGGACATCCGTTCAATCGGAATACCCCGTTCTTCCGCCCTGTGCAGAATGAATGACGTATCCCGGTCATTCAGATCATCACGTACATAGATCTGCCTGACCGTTCTGTTACCGGCAAGCATTGCGGCTTTTACGCTGATCCTTCCTTCCAGTCTCATACTGCTTTCCTCACGATATCACCGGCACGTACTTCGAAAGGCACCGGTATCAGAAGCTGCGCCATCGGGCGTCTGCTGGCTGTCAGGTCAGAATCATCCTTCAGGTCCTTCATGGATGTCAGTGTAAATGTTCTGCATTCCATGCCCGGAGACAGGATCTCCATTTCATCGCCTTTATCAAACGGATTTCTTGTCTCGATAACGGCATTCATATTTGCTTCATCAAACGATACGACCGTTGCCAGGAAGCCGTGATTGACACTGGCATCACTCGTCGTATTGCGGATGATCGTGCCTGCTCCGGCAGTACCGGGATAGAATCCCTCACAGACTTCACGGTTTTCACCTTTCATGATCTGTGCCCGGTGGTATGCCATTCTCTCTTCCGGCAGTCTTCCGCCGTATTCATATATTTCATCGATCAGATGTCTGTATCCTGAAACGATCGATGCTACATAGTATTCTGTTTTCATCCTGCCTTCGATCTTCAGGGATGAAACACCTGCCTCGATCAGATCATAGATCTCATCTGCCGCAAACAGGTCCTTGGAGCCCATCGTGAACAGCTCGCGATCATTTACGCAGCGCTGGCCGTCCAGCAGCTGATATGTCCAGCGGCATGACTGGGCGCAGCCGCCTCTGTTTGCGTCCCTGAGCGTCATGCGGTTTGACAATGTGCATCTGCCCGAGATATTCACGCACATGCCCCCGTGGATAAAGGCTTCCGTATCGATCAGGCAGTCTTTGGTAATGGACCTGACATCACGCAGCGTGCATTCCCTTGCCAGCACGACGCGGTCAATATCCAGTGTTTCCTTCAGCCAGTTGGCTGCTAAGGCATTGGTAACGCTCATCTGTGTGGAACAATGGATCTCCACCCTGGAGGTGCATTCCCTGATCAGCTTCATGATCGCCGGGGAGGCAGTGATGAATGCGTCAACACCGATCTCTTCCAGCTCTTTCAGATAATCAGACAGTCCTTCAAAATCCTCATCATGCGGGATCATATTGACCGTCACATGTACTTTTGAACCATGCGCATGCGCAAACGCACAGGCTTCACGGATATCATCCATCGTAAAATTGGAAGCACGTGAGCGCAGTGAAAACTTCATGCCTCCCAGGTATACCGCATCAGCCCCGTACAGTACAGCCGTCTGGGCTCTTTTCAGATCACCTGCCGGTGCCAGCAGTTCGATTCTGTTACCGGATCGTTTTCTGTCCATAATAGCCCTCCGAAAGAGGCAGTTCCGGGAACAGCCTTCTGTAACGTTCCTCTTCTTCTTTTGCATCGCTGCCGTTCAGGATCCTGCGTATCGCTTTGATCGCTTCAGCGATCTCCTGCACTTCACTGCCAAGACGTTCTATATAGAATGAATCCGCTCCGCATGATGCAAACAGATTCAGGTCTTCAAATGATTCCTGAACAAAGTCAGAATAGATATATGTGCCGGTCTTTGTCTCAAAGACGGGCATCAGTCCTTCACGCTTTGCTTCCTGCAGAAACAGATCTCTTCCGTCTGTTTCAAATGCAGTTCCGGTGTCTTCCCGGTAAGCGCTGAGCAAGGGTCTGCCTGAAACAGACATCAGCAGTCTCCCGTGCACAGTCACCTGCAGACCGGGACATTTCCTGAGAATATCCGTGATCTCATCCCTCGTCAGAAGCGGGGATACAGATACGGAAGAGATCTGCTGTGACATCCACCATTCTGCATCGTATGTGCTGACTGCCAGCATTTCCGGTCTGTATACCAGTTTTTCTTTCATTCCGCGCTCTTCCGCGATCGTTACCAGAGCAGGATCCGAGAAATAGATACGATCGATCTGCCCAGGCTCCAGCGACCCCAGTATATCCAGGGCAATATGGAGATCCTCCGGCATAAAGAGCCGGTTCATCATGAGCGATACCGGTGCGCAGGCAGTGATCGTTTCCATGTCCGCTTCCCTAAGCGCGCTCATAGCACATCCCTTTGGGGCCAGTACGATCTCATCCGCACCTGCTTCTCTGAATATTCTGATTTCTTCCGCGTTTTCCGCGCTAACTGTGATTCTTGTCATATCATCCAAAATGATACTCTGTTTCACGTTCTTTGCAAAGTCATGCTTGACGGGAATACATAGCATTGCTAGTATGATTGCATTATTACACGGAACCTTTGCGTTAAGTGCTGTCTGCCTTTGGGGGGCATTCAGACGAAAAGGACACCTTGCGGTAAAGGATTCCGTCCCAGATGTGAAAACTCTTTTTCACAGATTGGGGAAAGGAGGTCACATGTTCACAAAAGAATACTGGAAATCATCAGCTGAAAAACTCAGATCAACAAAGTATCTTGCAATCATGGCAGCGACGATCGCCATGAAGACTGCTCTGTCATTTTTCTATATTCCGATCAGTGAAAACCTGCACATCAGCTTCGGCTATCTTCTGACAGCCATTGAAGGCGCTGTGCTCGGTCCTGTGGCTGCAGCAGTTTCAGGAGGAGTCACGGATATTGTCAGCTTTATGATCAACCCTACCGGTCCCTTTTTCTTCGGCTATACACTGACTGCTATGATGGGACCGTTTATTTACGGGCTGTTCTTCTACCGTCAGAAGATCACGCTGCCAAGGATCATTCTTGCCAAGGCTGTCGTGAACTACGGCGTGAATGTGCTGATCGGATCACTCTGGTCCGCAATGCTCTACAGCAAAGGCTACATTTACTATGCAGGCAAAAGCCTGATCAAAAATACAAGCATGCTGCCGATCGAGATCATCCTGCTTTATACGATTTTCAGACTTGTAGGACCGTATCTTGAGCGCAGAAAGCTGATCATCAAACAGAACTGACAGGATCGATACATATCATCCATAGGTGAAACTGCAATGACACATTATGAGATCGTAAAACAGAATATCGGAAAAACAGAACTCTGCGTTGTTACCAAGCACCGCACGATCGAACAGGCAATGTATTTCTATGACAGAGGCGAACGGATCTTTGCAGAGAACCGTGCGCAGGAGCTGGCAGAGAAAGCAGAACAGATGCCGAGGGATATTCAATGGCAGTATATCGGGCATCTGCAGAGAAACAAAGTCAGAGCTGTCCTGCCGTACGTTTCATGCATTCAGTCCCTGGACTCGCTGCGGCTCGCAGAAACGATCGAGCAGGAGTGCGTCAGGGCCGGCAGAACGGTCGATGCACTGCTGGAAGTACATCTTGCCCTGCAGGACACGAACAAAACGGGAATGACCATAGAAGAAGCTTATGAACTGCTTCATCATGCTGAACAGTTCCCGCACATTCAGATGAAAGGTCTGATGGTCATGGGGCCCCATACCGATGACGAGGAACGTATCCGTGCAGTATTCATGAAAGCAAACGAACTGTTCAAAGACATGCAGAAACAATACCCGGCATTCCGGACATTGTCCATGGGCATGAGCAGTGACTATCAGATCGCAGTCGCATGCGGATCTACAATGGTGCGCATCGGTACTTATTTATTTACAGAAGAAGAGTAACAAATGGCTTTTACAAGAAAAACAGCAGATCTGACACCGCTGAAAGATGCAATATATGTGGCCGCAGAAGCTGCCCGTGCAGATATGGCAAAGAATCCTGATCTTGTGATCAACGCAACGATCGGCACATTATATGGTGAAGACGGAAAACTGGTCGCTCTGGACAGCGTCCATGATCACTTTGACAGGATCGATCACCGCATCAAAGCAGCGTATGCTTCAGGGCTTTCCGGAACAGATGAGTTCCGTGAGACTGTATGGTCATGGGTGACCCAGTCCACAGGACTGGACATGCCCCATTCCGTCATTGCGACAGCCGGGGGAACAGGTGCTGTTTCATCGACCATGAGAACATTCCTGGATGAAGGCGAGACCGTCATTATTCCGGATATTGCCTGGACAAGCTACAGCCTGATGGCTTCCACATACAATTTCAAAGCAGTCACCTACGATATGTTTGACGGTGATCACTTGAATCTGGCGTCCATCCGTTCGGTGATGGAGGAAGTCGGAAAGAAACAGGAACGCATCCTGCTTGTTCTGAACGATCCCTGCCATAACCCTACCGGCTATTCCATGACCCGGGAAGAATGGCATGCCCTGATCGATATGATCAATGATCTCAGCAAAGACCATCACATCATTCTGCTGGATGATATCGCCTATATCGATTACGGACACGATCTGTCGGATGTGCGTGCGTATATGAAGGAATTCAGCCGTATTGCGGAGAACTGCATGATATGCATCTGCTTCTCCTGTTCCAAGACACTCACATTCTATGGTCTGCGTCTTGGTGCGGCGGTCGTGATCGCACAGAAGCAGGAAGATGTCGAGGACGCACATACTGTTTATCTGAGAACAGCCAGATCAACATGGTCCAATGCCCCCAATGCACCGATGGCGAACTTTGTCTGGGTCGTCAGCGAAAACAGAGAAGCATATCTGAAGGAACAGCAGTCATATGTCAAGGTTCTGCAGGCACGCAGCAGTCTGTTCAAGCAGGAAGCACAGGAATGCGGGCTGGATATCTATCCTTATAAAGAAGGCTTCTTCATCACGCTCCGTGTCAAAGACAATGAAGAGGGAAAGAAGCTTCACGCCGCATTGATGCGTGAGCATATTTATACAGTCCTTGTGAACAAGGGCATCCGTGTCGGGATCTGTGCACTGCCTTTGGAAAAAGTCAGGGGCCTTGCACAAAAAATAAGAGCTGTTCAGCTCGATATCAAATAAACTCCTGTTATAATAAACTGACCAAAGGCGAAACTGATGAAACGATACCGCAATGAATGGAAATACACGATCCACGAAAAAGACATTCAGATACTTTTTGAGCGCCTGAACGCAGTTCTGGAAAAAGACAGAAATGCCGGAGGCGACGGGTACTATTCAGTCCACAGTGTATACTTTGACGATTACACCAATGCCTGTGCCAGAGAAAATGAAGCGGGCATCTCAGAACGCTTCAAATACAGGATCCGCTACTACGGAACAGATCATGAGAAGCTGCGTCTGGAGCGGAAGGAAAAATCCCAGGGACGCTGCCATAAAGATACAGCATGGATCACGGAAGACACATACAGGAAACTGATGTCAGGCGATGTGTCCGACCTGTTCTGGGAGACCGACCAGCCTCTGGTGCGCCAGTTCTGCATAGAGATCATGAACCGGTGCTTCACGCCGAAGATCATCGTCAATTATGAACGGATCGCCTTTGTAGAAGAAACGGCCAATGTCAGGATCACATTTGATAAAAATATCTCCGTGTCCGATGACTTTGATCACTTTCTCAGCGGGGGATACCTCAGTATTCCCATTCAGCCCCTGGATGAACATGTTCTGGAAGTCAAATTCGATGAGATCCTTCCGGGCTATATGAAAAACATCCTGACAAAACAGGAACTCATTCAGTCGGCATTCTCCAAATACTATCTCGGGAGAATGACCCTGCAGAATTACACCAGATAACATAAGGAGCAGACAGAATATGGAAGGAATCATTCAGAGCATATCACGTGCTTTCGGCAATACATCGATCAAACCGGAAACGATCATCGCAGTCCTGATCATGGCGATGCTGTTTTCCGTGTTTGAGTATCTGGTTTACCGTTTCATTTCACACAGAGCGTTCTACAACAAAGCATTCAATATCTGTATTGCCCTGCTGCCTGCATTTATCTCAACGATCATCCTTTCCCTGCAGTCCAATACTGTCGTGATCCTCGGAACGATCGGCGCTCTGGCGATCCTCCGCTTCCGTACAGCTGTCAAGGATCCCGTTGATATGCTTTATCTGATGTGGTCCGTTCATATCGGCATCACATGCGGATGCCAGCTGTATCTGATGACATTCCTTACAAGCGCATTTGTTACGATCGTACTGACTGTCATCAACCATGTCACGATCGGGAAGCGCCCTTTCATCCTGGTGATCCGCAATACGGACAAAAACGAGGAAAAGATCCTTTCTGCTGTCAAGGCATGTGCGAATACATACAGGATCAAGAGCAGGAACTATACAAAGAACTCCACGGATTATGTCATTGAGCTTTCCGTGAATGATCCGCAGGCATTGGCTGAAAAGCTCGGTGAAGCGGGTGTTGAAAAGTTCTCAGTCATTGAATACGACAGCGAGGATATTCTGTAATGATCGAGAAGACAAAAAGATATGTTTCCTGGTTTCTGGCAGGAATTTCTTTCTGTCTTCTTTTTATATACTTTGTCCATGAATCCCGTACCCCCGATACAGCAAAGCTTGTGCGCAGAATGACCGGCACTGAGCTCACCGCCGGCCGCAGGGAAAAGAAAGATCTGCTCACGGATCTTGCGCTGAACGGACAGCACCTCATCTTTGATGAGACAGATATGACATGGTATTACTCACTGATCGAAGATGACGATAAAGCGATGTCTCCGAAGGTCACATTTGAGTCACCCGAGAAACATGTGCAGATCGTTTTCTCGGAAGAGATCACGGAAGACATCATCCGGAATGATCTTCCGGTAGCGGTCACAGCCTATAATGACCGGTTCTATGAAACATATCAGCTGAAATGCACGACGCTTCCCATCATGTCATTGACGGTCGGTGATGAGATCACACGTGAAGATACAGATATGATCATGGAACTGATGGATAACACGGCCGGTGTTTCCAAACGAAACATCACTTCCGCAGGCACCGTCCATATCAGAGGAAGATCCAGTGCCGCCTACCCTCAGACATCATTCCGTCTGTCATTGACGGTTGAGAATTCATCCAAGAAGAATCACATCAGCCTGCTTGGCATGCGCGAGGATGAAGACTGGCTGCTTGTACCGGCATACGCCGATATTGATAAGGTGCGCACTGCTTTTTCCGCGAATCTCTGGACAGACAGCTGCGGAACGGATAATTCGTTCGGCATCGTCAACGGCAACTATTATAAATACATGGAACTGTTCATCAACGGCCGCTACTGGGGTCTGTATACACTCAGCTACCCAATCGACCAGAAAACACTGGATGTCGATGCAGGCAAGGGAGAATACATTTATAAGAAGCGTTTCTGGGATGAAGGTTCTGCTGTTGATTTCGTATCTTCCACATGGGAAGTCACCAATCCGTACAATGAACAGGATAATCCATGGATCCCGATCCAGAATTACTATCATCTGCTGAATGAACAGGCCGATGACGCCAGCGCATTGAAGAGATCTGTAGACATGAATACAGCGATCGATCTGTGGCTGTACTACGGACTGATCCAGGGTGTAGACAATGCGGATCATTCCGATATGGAAAACACATTTATGACAGCCCGCCTTGGCAATGACGGAACGTACAAAATGCTGTATACGCCATGGGATATGGACCTGACATGGGGCGAATTGATCACGGATGAAACATGCAATACCATCATGGAGTCCGGTGCGCTTGCCCAGCTGATCTCCATGGGAAACAAAGAGACGATCGAAGCGATCTACAGAAGATATCATGTGCTGCGTGAGAATGCCTGGTCTGTACAGAACATTGATTCATATCTGGATCAATACGAAACAAGTATTTTCGGTTCCGGTGCTTATTACCGCCAGGCGGCACGCTGGCCGGAAAGCACGTATGATATTGCCTATCAGGATCTTTCCGTATTCAGGAATTACGTACACCGCAGACTCACGGAGTTCGATGCCTTTATTGAGCGCTGGTACGGTATGCGTGACAAGAGCGTCTATGTGATGCGCAGCAGTCAGTACAAAGACTTCACCAAATGGAAATTCATCATCCAGGTGAATGATCATGAGATACTCCATGATCCGGATTACCGTGATCTGTTTACATATATCGGACTGAATATTTCAGACATTCCTGATGATGCATGGTTCGTTCTGTATGACGGCGAAACAAAGACGGTTGAATACCGTGACTGGCTTGGTGAAGAAAGGGTCAGCCTTTATACATCGATCGGAAGGATCATCTACGAAAGACCTGCTGAACCGCGCGGTATCGGTGATGATTTCCTGATCTATCTTGACGGGGAACCGGTTCTTGAAATATGGCAGTGGCCGGAAGAGCCTCTGCGCATGGGAATGATCTATAACCATGCTTCAGATGAATTCAACTTTGAAACCATCAACTCCAATTATCTGGTAGACTGAAAATGCTTATGAAAGAGAAAAAACAGGATCTGTTTCTGCAGGGACTGATCATTTTGTACGGGGTCATCCTGCTGATACGTGCGCAATACGGTTTCATATGGTCTGATGAAGGCCATTATTTCGCTGTGGCATGGCGGTTTGTCCAGGGAGATCTGCCGCTGATCCATGAGTGGCATGTTTCACAGCTGCATTCCATCCTGCTGATGCCATATGTCAGACTGATGCGCCTCATCCTCGGAGAAGGCATGCCTGGCTTCCTGCTGATCAGCAGATATCTGTATACGGTATGTCAGACAGGCATGGGTCTGATGATCTACCGGATATTCCGAAGGGAAAACAGACCGGCAGCCTTCTTCAGCAGCATCATCTTCATGCTGTACTGCAAGTCCAATGTCATGACATTCTCGTATTACTCAATATTTACCTTCTGCTTTACCGGTGCAGCCGTGCTGCAGTATTCAGTGATCCGTTATGATGAACTGACAGAACGGCAGAGAATGATCCGCATGATCTGTTCCGGACTGCTGTGGGGACCGGCGATCGTATGCAATCCCTACTCACTGGTACTGTTCTTCCTGGATCTGCTTGCCGCACGCATGCTTGCCGGGAACAGGATCACCTGGAAACAGATGATCCTGACAACGATCGCAGCGGCACTGCCGGGTATCTGTGCGGTCATTCTGATCCTGTCCGGAGGTCCGCTCAGTACGCTCATCGAGAGCCTGCCCTACATCATGTCTTCTGACGGAGGCAATTATACCCAGCCGTTCTGGAACAAACTTGCATGGAAGCTGATCCATCCGTTCCTGCTGTACCGGACGGCGAATACGATCTCACTGCTGGTATTTGCGGCATTGATATGCATCAGAAAGATCAGGGGGACGATCCCTGTTCCGGTCAAAGTAATCAGCCTGGTCATCATTTCCGGACTGCTCATGTTCAACGTGTTTACAAGAGATCAGTCGGTAACGATGCTGACGCAGCCGCAGCTGCTGGCACTGTCTGTATGGGGACTGGATCTGTTTGCACTAAGTGAACGGACTGACCGTGTCAAGCTCATCATGCTGTGGCTGAACGGCATGATCGCCGCTGTATTCTGCGGACTGTCCAGTGATACAGGCATGAATGCCATGATCCAGGGTTATGTTCTTTCATGCATCGGAGTGACCATGATCCTGCCGGAGATCCTTCCGCAGATCACTGACGGAATCGCATCCTCCGGCAGATATGTCACTGCTTTGATCCTGATCCCCTATCTGATCACAACAGGCATCATGGTCAGAGAGCGCATCGTCAGAATATACCGCGATATGGACTTCCCGTATCTGACGGAAACGATATCAGAAGGTCCCGGAGCCGGTATCCGGACGACGGAGGAATGCGTCAGACGATATGATGAGATCTGCGATACCCTCAAGCACCTGGACGGCTATGACGGTGACCTGTACCTTTCCGGTCTCTGCCCCTGGGGATATCTGTGTACCGATATGAAGGTCGGAAACTTTACGACCTGGAGGATTACCCTGGATGAACAGAATCATAAAGGCATGGACTATCTTGAGATGAATCCTGATAAGCTCCCGGAGATCATGATCCGGCTGAGCGGAGATAACGCTGAATACGGTGTGAATGATCTGAAATATATTAAAAAGGGAACGATCGCAGAACATGCGGAAGCACTTGAGGCGAAGATGCTGGAAGAAGATCTGGAAAACAGCCTGATCGAACGGCTGTCTTCCCTGCATTACAGATCTGTCATGACACCCTGCGGTGAACTGTATTACCCGGATGAACCGGCATACGAGCCGATCGGTTCGATCGATTTCGCACATTGAACATTCAGCGAAGAAATGCTATCCTTCGGTTGACATGGAGGTGATGGCATGACAAAAGTTGTCGGATCAAAGAGAACATTTACAGATGTAACTGACGAAGAAGCGATCGAATTTGTCGACATCGTTTCCGATATCATCGCACTTGATGAATACCAGAAAATGAAAAACTATACGCACCATATCGGTTATACACGGTATCAGCACTGTCTGAATGTCGCATGGTACTCATACCTTTGGTGCAAGCGCTCAGGGCTGAACTACAGGAGCGCAGCCAGAGGCGCCATGCTGCATGACTTCTACCTTTATGACCAGCATAAAGGCGAACAGCCGGTTCCCGGCAGACATGCGGAAGTGCACCCGATGGTCGCACTGGCCAACGCAAATAAATACTTTGAAGTCGATGATGTGATGTATGACTGCATTGCGCATCATATGTTCCCCTCGACTCCCACACGTCCTACCACAATGGAAGGATATATCGTTTCAATTGCGGACAAGTACTGTGCCGGTCTGGAAGTAGGAAAAACCGGTGTGGATTACATGTCGCCCTACGTCAAAGAAGCAATCAGAAAGATCACAGAATAAAGGAGACCATTATGCCGGCTGCTACGACACATGTTGAATTCGCCAGAGACGTGTTCAATGAAATGGACCCGGAACTGCAGAAAAGCATTACTGATAAACAGATGTATTTTCTCGGCTCCCAGGGACCGGATTTCTTCTTCTTTTCCAGAATGATGATGCTGCCGGGCTCACTTCATCGTTACGGAGTCCTCATGCATCATAAAAATGTGGAAGAAGCCATTCAGTTCATAGACCGCTATTCAGCAGATTCACCTGCCCTGCGCAGTTATTTCCTAGGATTTCTGACACATTATGCACTGGATTCCACTGCACATCCGCTGGTCAACGCTTTTGCAAAGAAAGAGCACGAGGAACTGGGCACAAACGAAACAGAAGCACATTTCCGTCAGGAAGGTGAGATCGATGTCTATATCCTGAAACAGCATGGCAGATCGTTCAAGGAATACAATGTTTATTCAGACCTGCACATCAATGAAGAAGATGCCCATCTGCTGGCAGACATGTATCATCAGCTTTTCCTGCATGTCTATGATCTGGATATTCCGGAAAGCAGGATCTATGAGACAGCATGGCAGATCCACTGGATCACGAAAGCACTGTTCCCTTCAAAGCTGAAATACAATCTTGTCAAGAAGGCTGAGCAATTGACAAAAAAGCCCAAGCTGATCTCCGGCATGATGCTGTATGGCAAAAACACAGATTCCAAGGTCCTGAACCTGGATCATGAGGTATGGGAAGTCCCCGGTTATCCCGGACTGACAAGCAGAAGTTCTTTCCCTGATCTGTATCTTGAAGCAAAACAGAAGGCACTCCATCTGATGAAGGAGCGCAAACACGAAGACTTTGACCGCAGTTTTGACGGCCGTCCGATCTGATATTCTCAAAGGCTATGATCGCTGAAAAGCTGTCATAGCCTTTTGCGTTCTGCCCATTGCAAAAAAAGACGATCCGCAGAAATTCATATCCAATGGATCACTCAGTTATATCGCTTCTGGCTGCTGTCGCTGCTCTGGGGGTATTCAATCTCGGCGGAATATTCTATTGAATGATTTTCTCCTCATATGATTCACAAGGGCTGTTCCATCAGCCCTTTTAATATGCAGAGTCAAAAAACAACCATGCAGATATACATGGTTGTCTTGCTTTATCAGTTGTCTGTTAATCCCCAGCCGGGTATCTGTGATCCTCTTCTGATCAGGACTGTTTTCTGATAGTCTGTCTGATTCAGGAATCTCAGGACAGCATCTGTTTCTTCTTCCGTGCATCCGGCAAGGATCTTTACATCCAGTGTTTTCTGGAGAATATCCGCTGCCACAACAAGTCCCGTGATAAGCGTGCGGGAGCCGCTTCCAAGATATACCGAAACTTCAGGTGTTACGTCAACCAGGCGGCCATAATCGACAGGATAAACCAGATTTTTGAACTGCGGATGTGTTTCCCCTTTCTTTCTGCTGTTCTTCAGATCACTGGATAAAAACAGTGTGTCCACTTTCTGCCAAAAATAGGCATTGTTCTCATATTCTGCCATAATTTACCTTTCTGCTAATACCTGCAAACTATCTAGATTGTACACAAATAAACGACTTCAGTAAACCGAATCTGAAACAAACATTTTTGTTTCAGAACATTATTTGTTAAAAAATGCCGGATTGTTACATTTTTACAGAATTGTATTTTTCTGTTCTCCTGCCATCCATGCAGACAGGTTGTCAAACACGATCTCTGCGCGTTCTTCCAGTGCTTCCCTGGTCGCAAATCCGATATGCGGCGTCAGAAGTGTCGCAGGTGCTTCGGTAATCGGGTCATTGATCAGAGGCGGTTCTGTCTCAAAGACATCCAGGCATGCGCCGGCGATCTTCTTCTCTCTCAATGCTTCGATCAGTGCTTCCTGATCAACAACAGGACCTCTTGCCAGATTGACAAGGATCGCATTGTTCTTCATCAGAGCGATCTGTTCTTTTCCGATCAGGCCTTTTGTTTCATCATTCAGCGGGCAGTGCAGCAGAACGATATCAGATCTCTCAAGAAGACTGTTCAGATCTGTCAGTTCAACATATGCAGGAATGTCATCGGAAGGATGCTTCTTGTTTGCCAGGATATCTGCGCCGAATGCATGGAACAGTTCTGCACTCCTTCTGCCGATCGCACCGTATCCGACGATACCGACTGTTTTTCCCTTGATCTCAATTCCGATCAGGCCTGTTTTATCCAGCCCCATTCTGCAGCGCTCTTCTGTTTCTCTCAGCTTTCTGTATACGGAAAGGACCATGCCGACGCCAAGCTCTGCAACTGCTTCCGTGGAATAACCTGCAGCGTTG
This sequence comes from uncultured Erysipelotrichaceae bacterium, assembly GCA_946622165.1. Taxonomy (GTDB): domain Bacteria; phylum Bacillota_I; class Bacilli_A; order Erysipelotrichales; family Erysipelotrichaceae; genus Bulleidia. The sequence goes on along the minus strand of CAMOPG010000005.1, from coordinate 24,450 downwards.
CTGACGGCAATTTCTCTCTCTTTTGCTGTGTCGATCGCCACATGATTGACGCCGGTAAATGCAATGTCGATAAACCTCAGGTTTTCTGCAGCTTCGATTACTTCTGCTTCCAGAGGCATGTTTGCAAGAATAACGGCATCCGCATCACGGATCTCCTTCTTCTTTTTGCCGATGTCGTTTGTTTTGTCGTATTGAACGAATTCAACACACTGTGCTTCGAACGGTTCTTTCAGAGTTTGGAGCTTCTGTTCGGAAACTCCCAGTGATTCCATAATTACAACTTTCATAATCTCCTCCGCAGTATATTAAGGTCTCAGTTCACGAATTCTGACATGTGCTTTGTTCAGCAGTTCTTCAATATCATAGATGCCGCTTTTTTCCATGACTCTGACAACGATCATCAGGCAGCCCATTGCGTCACTTGCGGCATTGTGGTGATTCAGTTCAATATGCAGAGCGTCACACATATCATTCAGCCTGTGATGAGGCATGTTTGTAAACAGTCTTCTCGAAAGCTCGACTGTATCGAAGTATCTGAGATGAGGCACTTTGATGCCGCAGTTGATGCATGCGGCTTTCAGACATCCCATATCAAACGACGCATTATGCGCAACGACCAGAGCGCCTTCCATTTCTTCATACATATGCCGGTAGACCGTTTCAAAATCCGGCGCATCCAGGACGTCCCTGGGACGGATCCCATGGATCCTGATATTCCAGGGGTCAAAATAAAACACGTCTTCTTCCGGCCGGATCAGTGAATAATAGCGCTCCTCAACAGCGCCGTCTTCATATGAGGATATGCCAACCGAGCATACACTTGCAGGATTGCGGTTGGCTGTTTCAAAATCAATTGCTGCGATCTTCATTCACGTATATGCTCCAGTGCCATTTTATAGATATTCTCAATATGCTCATCAGCCATTGAATAATAGACCTGTTTGCCGATCTTCCTCGACCTGACCAGTTTGGTCTTCTTCAGGCTCGCCAGCTGGTGACTGATCGCGGAAGCAGACATTTCAAGCAGATAGGAAAGATCCGTCACGCACAGTTCATGCGTGAACAATGCATTCATGATCTTCAGTCTTGTACTGTCGGAAAACATATTGAAAATAATGGAAAGATCATCGTATTCCGACTCATTCAGCATCTGTTCCCGGCATCTTTCAACCTGTTCGGCATCGATCAGCTTCATATCTTACCTTCCTTAATTCTGACATTTTTGATCTCTTTATTCGGCGCATACATATTCAAATATTTCGCGACTCTGCGCTTGGAATACAGTTCTATGATCTGCATACTGCCATCCACCATCGTGATCGTCAGATTATCATTTGCCGGGTGCCATTCATACTGCCAGTTTACGATCTCATCCCAATAGATCATCGTGCATTCCGTGCGGTCGATGCAGTTATTGAGGATCATGAATTTGGGATTGAATACAACAAGAACCCGGTCAGGCAGCAGCACAAGACAGAACAATGCAAACATGATCATACTCATGCCGATCACCTGCCATACCGAGCCGGTAAACAGGAGTCCGGCCCCTGCTCCGAGCATGATCGACAAAGCTGTGACAGGCTTCACCCTGATATAATGAACAGGAGGTTCCTGCTGAGGTATATTCTTGATTTTAATGACCTGTGATCTCATAAAGGTATTATATCACCGTTTTAACACAGCAGAATGTTTGGTATAATGTGTCGGAAACGAGGTCAAAATGAATCCAGTTACATTTGAGATCACACATGTATGCAAACAGTCCGGAGCCAGAACAGGCATTCTGCATACACCGCACGGTGACGTTGAAACGCCGATGTTTATGCCGGTCGGTACGCAGGCTACCGTGAAGTTCATTTCTCCGGAAGAGCTGTATGCAATGAATGCAGGCGTTGTCCTGGCAAATACATATCATCTCTGGCTGAGACCCGGAGAGGACGTATTAAGGGAAGCTGGCGGCGTCCAGAAGTTCATGAATTACAAAGGGCCCATGCTGACGGACAGCGGCGGATTTCAGGTGTTTTCATTATCTGATACACGAAAGATCTCAGAGGAAGGTGTCACATTCCGCAATACGCTGAACGGTGACATCCTGTTCCTTTCACCGGAAAAGTCGATCCAGATCCAGAATGCGATCGGCGCTGACATTATGATGTCTTTCGACGAATGCATCCCCTTTCCGGCAACACGTGAATACGCGGAAAAATCCATGCTGAGGACTCTGCGCTGGGCGGAACGCGGAAAAAATGCCAATGAACGTCCGGATGAACAGGCTCTGTTCGGTATTGTACAGGGCGGTGATTATGACGACCTGCGTCACTACTGTGCTGAAAAACTGGTAGAGATGGACTTCCCCGGCTATGCGATCGGCGGAACATCTGTCGGTGAGGACAAAGAAACCATGTACCGCATGGTGAAATGGTCACAGGAGAAGCTTCCGATCGATAAGCCGAGATACCTGATGGGCGTCGGTGCCGTCAACGATCTTCTTGAGGCAGTATCCCTGAATATCGACATGTGTGACTGTGTTCTTCCGACAAGACTTGCCAGACATGGTACACTGCTGACATCACACGGGCGCATCAATATCCGGAAAGCTATGTATAAACATGATTTCTCACCGCTTGATGAGAAATGTGATTGCTATTGCTGCAGAAACTATACAAGGGCATATCTGAACCACCTGTTCAGGACAGAGGAAGGGTTCGGCACACGACTGCTGTCCATACACAATGTACGGTTCCTGCTCAGATTAATGGAAGATGCACGCAGAGCGATCCATCAAGACAGATTCAATGATTTCAAGCAGGAAACACTCGCTCAGATGAAATTTGATGAGCGCGGTTTCTGAAACCTGCTGATATTCCACGTGTCTTGATTTAATGGTCAAACAGTTTACTTCCTGTCATGCACCTGTTAGAATAACAAGCGATTGCAAGGAGAAATACTATGCGTGAATACATACTCGCAACAGCATCTACTGCAGATCTGAGTCCGGAATATATGAAGGAACATAACATTCCTTTCATTCCATATACATTTACGATCGGCGATAAGGTATTTGTGGACGATTGTACCGAAGAAACCAAAGCAATGATCTACCGTGAGATGAGAAACGGAAAGATCGTCGGAACGTCCGCAATTACAGAATATGCTTATTATGAGTTTTTCAAACAACTGATGACAACAGGAAAAGATGTCATCTATGTAGATATGTCAAGAGCGATCTCTTCCTCCATACAGCATGCTGAAATGGCTGCCAATCGGATCAGGAAAGAGTTCAGCGATCAGCGTTTCTATTTCCTGGACAGTTTCTGCATTACAGGCGGTCTGAATCTGTTTTTCAAACAGCTGGTCCGCCGTCACGAAGAAGGAGCTTCCTATGAAGAGCTCATCGAATGGGGTGAAGCTCATAAGCGTGAATACATCCACCGCTTCATGGTAGATGATCTGTCATGGCTCAGACGCGGAGGAAGACTTTCCAACGCCTCTGCCATTATCGGTACACTGCTGTCCATCAAGCCTGAGATCTACGTAACGAATGACGGCAAACTGGTCTCCTACAGTACCAAGCACGGCAGAAAGAAAGTGATCCATGCTCTGGTCGATTCCATGAAAGAGGATCTTGCGGATTACTCTGCAGATGAGGAGATCACAGTCATGCATACCGATACGCTGAAGGATGTTGAATGGCTGATCGGACTGATCAGGGAAACATATCCGCAGCTGAAAGATGCAGAGATCACCGTCACAACGCTTGGTCCTACGATCGCCGCACATGTCGGTCCGGGATTCATGGCTGTTGTATACCACGGCACACAAAGAATTATGTAAGTCACTGGAAACAGTGGCTTTTTATAAAGAATCGATTACAATGATAAACATATCGAGGAAATTATGCGGAATATCAAATATAAAGATCTTTTTCAGTACCGGAGTGTCTGGATGGGCTTTGCGATCATCTGGATCATGATCTATCACTCTGAACTGATCGTAGAAAACAGACTGCTCTGGATGATCAAGAACGTTGGTTACTGCGGTGTCGACCTGTTCTTCTTCGCATCAGGGATTGGCTGTTATTACTCTTATCAGCGTTTAAAAGATCCCTATGCATTTATGAAGCGCAGGATCGTGCGCATCATTCCTGCTTACTGGATCTTTCTGACAGTACTGTGCCTGACGCGGCTTGCGGCCGGTACCCTCAGAGCCGGCACTGTAATCGGAGATTATCTGTGTCTGGAATACTTTGTCGATCCGGAACTGGATCTTGCGTTCAACTGGTACATGGGATCCATATGGGTCATGTACCTGCTGGTACCGTATTTCTGGCAGCTGATCGAAAAGCACAAGCAGAAGAGCCTGCTGATCATACCGCTTCTTCTGCTTGCATCGACCGTCTTCTGGCATCAGACACATTTTATCCTGACTGCCACAAGAGTCCCGATCTTCTTTATCGGCATGTATTATGAACACCTGGCTCTGGAAGAGCAGGAAATGACCGGCAAGGACTATCTGAAGCTGCTGGTTATGGCAGCCATCGGATTCGGCATCCTGGTTCCTTCCAGGCTGCTGATCACAGACAATGACATTATGTGGGGATGCGGCGTTCTGTTCTACCCGTTCATTCTGATGACGCCTTTCATCTGCATTACCCTATCGCTGATATGCCGGATCAAAAACCCTGTCATACAGGGGATCCGGAAAATACTTGCACTGGCAGGCAGATATTCATTCGAACTGTATCTGGTGCATCATCTGATCTTTGAACTTGCCGGCAGATATTTCAGAGGCACGCCTCTGTTTGTGACGACATGGTTCTGGTTCGTTCTGTATCTGGCGGCCGCCCCTGCTGCATGGCTGCTGAACAGATGTGTTGTTATCGTGAACCGCCTGTTTCAAAGGAAAACAGCCTGAATCACTGAAAAAGGCATGATCAGCGTCATGCCTTTCATTGTCCCTGTTTTAATCCAGGTGGTACAGTTTTGTATATTTATCTTCCAGATAATCGAGATAGTAGTTGGGATCGAATGCTTCTCCTGTTGCCATATGCATGATCTCGTCCGCATTGTAGCGGCAGCCGTATTTATGAATATGTTCTTTCAGCCAGTTCATAACGACATCATAATGGCTGTTTCTCAGCAGATCATCTACGTCAATATCTTTTCTCATTGCGTGCATGAACTGTGCAGAGAATGCACTTCCCAGTGCGTATGTCGGGAAGTATCCGAAGCTTCCGTCTGCCCAGTGAACATCCTGCAGAATGCCCTCTTTTGCGGATGACGCACGGACGCCAAGATATTTCTCATACATATCATCCCATGTCTTATCAAGACCTTCTGTTGAGATCGTTCCTTCAAACAGACCTCTTTCCAGTTCATAGCGGATCACGATATGAAGCGGATATGTCAGCTCATCTGCTTCCGTGCGGATCAATGAAGGCTGTGCAGCATTCAGAGCTGCCAGGAACCTGTCAAGATCGATACCCTTCAGCTGTTCCGGGAAAGTCTCTTTCAATGCAGGATAATTTGCCTCCCAGAACGGCTTGGACCTGCCCAGATAGTTCTCACACAGTCTGGACTGTGATTCATGCATGCCGCTGGAAATGCCGTCATTGAAGATCGTTCCGTCATACTCAGGCGCAACCTGATGCATGTAGTATCCGTGACCTGTTTCATGGATCGTTGACAGGAGCGCAGACATCGGTCTGTCCGGCAGATACTTTGTTGTTACGCGGATGTCATTCTCACAAAGTCCGCTGGTGAACGGGTGCTCTGTTTCATTCTGATATCCCCAGGACTTATCAAAGTGCAGATATGCCAGCATATGGTCCATATACTTTTTCTGCAGCTCCACAGGATATTCTGTTTCAATGAATGATGTATCGATCTGCTGTGCTTCTGTCACTCTGCGGATCAGCGGCACAAGACGTTCCTTGACCTGATCAAAGAAAACATCATACTTCTCACGTGTCATTCCCGGTTCAAAGTCATCCAGCATCTGATCATACAGATCCAGATCGCTTGAACGATAGGAGTACATCTTTTTCTGTGCTTCAATGATCCGTTTCAGATACGGTTCAAACATCGAATAATCACTGGCATTCTTTGCCTTCAGCCATGCACCGTATGATTCGTTCTGCAGCTGATTGAACGCAATATATTCATCCTTCGGAACAGACAGGATCTTGCTGATATCGTGATCGTACAGTTCGATCATTTTGCGGTCATCGCCTGTGACATTTTCATCACTCAGCAGTGTCTTCCTCAATTCTGCCATCTGCGGATCCGTTGTGATCGAGAAAAGCTCTCCAGCCAGGATCGCTGTTCTTTCATCACGGAATTCACTTCCGTCAACCGGTGCCAGTGTCTGCTTATCAATGCCAAGCAGAGCAAGTGCCATATGGTAAGCGGACATGCGCTTGACCCAATCATGGAATAATTTCAGATTTTCCTGTGTCGTCATACATTACCTCTTTTTCAAACACGGTCATTATACCATAACAAAAATGCAGACTATACAGCCTGCATCATCCTGCTGCGCTGATCCGTGGACCTTTTGAGCCACCCTCCCTGCAGATAGTATCCAAGGAACAAGAGGCTGGTCAGTATCCATGAGATCGGATAACACAGCAATGAATCGAATATTGTCTGTGATGGATAAAAGAGGATCCACAATATACGCAGTGCACCGATCCCCAATGCTGTCATCAGCATCGGCACAAGGGAATCTCCGCACGCACGGATCGAAGAAGACAGGATCTCGACAAATACGAATGCCGGCCAGAACGGACACAGGAATCTCAGCAGGCTCATGCCGATGCGGATAACTTCCTGATCAGGTGTAAACAGTCTGTACAGAACCGGACCTCCGAACCAGCAGATCGCTGCGATTGCTCCTGACATCAGGAGATACATAATCGTTCCTTCCATGATGCCGCGTCTGACACGTTCGGTATTTCCTGCGCCGAAGTTCTGCCCGGAGAATGTCAGCATAGCCGTACCCAGAGCACCGGATGCGTTCCAGAACAATGCGTCGATCTTTCCGAATGCTGTATATGCCGCGACTGTATCGGTACCGTAACTGTTGACGGAAGACTGGATAAAGAGATTTGCAACACTGTACAGGACTGACTGTATTCCCGTAGGAAGTCCGATCACAATGATCCTTTTCAGGATCTTCGGATCATAATGCAGCCTGCGGATATCAAAATGATAGCTTTCATGCGTGATATACAAAGTCTGCAGTGTGAGAAGACAGCTGATCAGCTGTGATATCACGGTTGCGATGGCAACACCGGTCACTCCCATGCCGCCGAAGGCAACAAACAGGACATCAAGAATGATGTTGGTAATGCATGAAATGATCAGGAAGAACAGCGGGCGTTTGGAATCTCCTACAGCACGCAGTACACCTGCGCCTGTGTTGTAGATCATGGAAGCGATCATTCCGCTCATGTAAATGCGCATATACTGCAGTGAGTACGGATAGATCGCATCAGGTACATTCAGCGTCCGCAGGATCCACGGAGCCAGTATAATGCCGCATGCCATCAGCAGTGCGCCAAGCGATATTGCAAGGAACATTGCTGAATATACGCCCTTTTCTACGCCATCCTTCTGCCTGGATCCGTAATACTGGGCAATGATCACGGTAGCACCGGATGACAATCCTGTAACAAATCCTACGAGGAGGTTGATGACAGTGCCGGTAGAACCGCCGACTGCACCGAGTGCTTCTTTACCGACAAAGTTGCCGACAACGATCGCGTCTGCTGTATTGTACAGCTGCTGGAACAGCGTGCCGAACAGTACAGGAAAAAAGAACAGCAGTATCTGCTGATAGATCACTCCATTAAGAAGATCGTTTTTTACCTTTCGCATTCAGAAGCCTCCTGGTAAACACCCGGTAATATTACCACTTTCCGGCAAAAGGAAAAGAACAAATTATGAAAATATTCGCTATACTGATTAGGAGAAACAGAGGTCAAACATATGATGCACTTAGATAACGGTTTTTATAAAATAACACTGACTGCCGACAGTCACTTTGATCTGGAAAAGGATCACCCTGAATACCAGTACGTGCTGAATCCCGATAACTATCAGCCGGATGAGAATTATGTTGTCTGCAGGATCGAGGTCACCTCACAGGACAGCACATATACAGCAGCACTGATCGGACCGATCGAAACTGATTTTTCCGATCTTGCCGTACTGAAGGAAAACACTTTATATGTACTGATGGGCAGAAGTATCACAGAGATCGATCTGCGCAGACCTGATACGTGTATTTTCCACCAGATCGACCCGGACGGTTACACACACGGTATTTTCGCACATGAAGATCAGTACCTGATCTACAGTGCCTATGCAGTGCTTTGTCTGGACAGCACGTTCCGTGAACAATGGATATTCAGCGTTGATGCGCCGATCACGGTCTTCCGTATAACCGACACAAGGATCGAACTTGTTGATGAAGATGACAACCGGCATTACGTCGGTTTTGACGGCCGCAGAAGAAACTGAAAAAGGATCTCAGACGATTCCGAGATCCTCAAGCATCTTTGCCACGCCATCATTGACGCATGTGTCCGCAACATAATCAGCATGTATCCGGACATCTTCCCTCGCATTGCCCAGTGCTACGCCGATTCCCGCCTTTGTGATAAACGGGGTATCATTCGCCGCATCACCGAACGCAATGACCTGATCCCATGTGATCCCAAGCAGCTGCAGTACAGGTTCTACTGCGGTTGCTTTTGTTATGTCCTTCGGAAAGATGTCATAACCGCTCTTGCTTGACCAGGCAAATGTCACCTCCGGTATTTCCTTGATCATCGGCAGGACCTGTTCATCCGTACCGATGATGAATGTTCCCAGCGGCATTCCGTGCGTCAGATGATGATCCCTCTTTTCGCATCCATCCATCACCAGAGAAGCATAATACGCATTCGCGCAATAACCTTTTACAAACACATCATGGTTTGCATACGTAACGATACGGTCTTCGAACTTGAAACCCAGACCAATGCCGTTTTTGATCGACTGCTCTGTAATCTTGTTCATAACCAATTCACTCATCGGGTATTTCTGCAGAACCGTGCCGTCCCGCTTCACAAGACAGGCGCCGTTGACAGTGCCGATATATTCCATAGGCAGATCCTCAAACAATGACTTCTGAAGGAACGTATAATGCCTTCCCGTGTCGATCATGACATGGATCCCTTTTTCAATGGCCTTATGAAAATCAGTACGCAGGCGTTCTGAGATCTCTTCCCTTCCTGAAGGAATGATCGTGTTGTCAATATCACAGACGATCAGTCGAATATCTTTTTCTGTTTTGTTCATGACAACGATTATAACACGAGAAGATAATGCGTGATTTTCAACTTTGGTTTACATGTGAATTGTGATAATATGTATAAGCGATATGTGCCCGTGGCGCAACTGGATAGCGCATCAGCCTCCGAAGCTGAGGGTTGTGGGTTCAAATCCCGTCGGGCACACGCATCGGGAATTCTGAATGAATTCCTTTTTTTGTTATCGTCGGATATGTTAGAATGCATTCATGAAGAAAACGATTCTGACAATATTCTGCGTCATCCTGACTGCCTGCGGCATTACCTTTGCTGTTCTGATGGGCAGGTCTCTTTATGCCGACGGAATTGAAAACAAACGGCTCCTTCTGCTGTGCGCTTCCCTGGCTCTCAGTGCACTCGGATCAGATCTGCTCGCAAAAATACAGATTCCAAGAACAGAGCGAAAAAAATATCAGGACCTGTAAATCCAACAGGTCCTGTTTTCTATCATAATGCTTTGATCGTTTTTGTCAGGTAAGGCATCAGCTGCTGCTTACGTGAAATGATATACGGGTCAAATCCGGAGTGTTCATCGAACACTGTTTCAATGCGGTCACCAATGACATACGAGAGCGGTCCGTAGTACACAAACAGCGAGCCTTCTCCAAGTACGTTCGTAAACAGCATGACCATCAGATCGAGTTTCTTGTCTTCCTGCTCTTTCTCCATGTTTTCACGGAATACAGGCAGGATCGCCTGAACATCTTCGATATGATTGTAGTTTGTCTGACCGATCGCAAACTTATATCTGCCGATCTCAAATGTCTTCAGGTCACGGTTCAGGATCTCATGCGGCGTGCTGTCTTTCAGGGCAACAGACGAGCCGAGCATTTCAGCGGCATATGCACCTACATCAGTGATGCCTGCCAGTTCTGCCAGCCAGGCAACAGCATCTTTATCACGCTGTGTCGTAGTAGCAGACTTGAAATACAATGTGTCGGAGAGGATCGCTGACATCATCAATCCTGCCATGTCCGCATCCGGAACAAATCCCCTCGCTTTGTACTGCTCGGAAATGATCGTACATGTACATCCGCATCTGACGCCAAAGTAATTAATCGGATGGTCTGTCATAATGTCACCTACATGATGGTGGTCAACGATCTCCTGGATATCAGCCAGTTCCACGTGCTTGATCGACTGGTTGGATGCACAGTGATCCACAAGAACCATCTTGCGGTGCGGGTAATCTCTGACGTGATACAGGGAAACAGCACCTGTGATCTTTCCTTCCGCATCCAGAACAGGATAGCTTCTGACTCTTGACTTGCTGATCTTTGCGGCAACATCATCCACGAATTCTTCCTCGGAGAATGTGATCACATCGCTTGTCATAATATGTTCGATTGAATAAGACTCATTGATCACCTGTGCTGTATGCATCGTATCTTCACTTGTTTCAACGATCGCACAGCCTTTGGCCTTGGCCATCTGGATCACATCATCATCAACGATCAGACCGCATGTAATGATCAGGCACTTCGCACCTTCATTGATCAGCATCTTCTGTTTTTCACTGCCGCTTGAAAGAATGGAAATGCCGTCTTCCAGGTTGAACATGGTAGCTTCACGTCCTTCAAGCGTAATGATGTGCACGACTCCGTTGGTATGGAAATCATCCGGTCCCCAGACGATCCTGCCGCCGATCGTATGCGCAATGTCATCCAGTGTTGCATGCGACATCAGTTCTGCCTGGTTTGCTGCAGGATGCAGTCTGACTTTCGAAAGATTCGAGGTGGTGCAGATGCCGCACAGCTTGTTCTTTTCATCTACCACAAACAAAGAACGGTTCTTTGCATGCAGCATGACATGCCATGCATGATGCACAGTCGCATTCTTGCGAATGATCGCCGGACGGTCCATGTCAATATCATGCAGTTTCATCCTGGCATCTGTCATCAGCAGAGGATTTTCCTGATTAAACCGCTTCAGAATAAATTTTGTTTCCTCGTTTACCGGACCCTGGCGCAGTGCCACAGCATCTACGCCCTGCAGTCTGAGCAGATTCGCATATGTGATTGCTGCGCAGATCGCATCTGAATCAGGATGTCTGTGTCCTGTTACATAAGTTGTATTATTCATCGCAATTTCTCCATTCCTCCATGAAGCTTTTAATGAGTCAGTATTTCATTGCCTGTTTCAGTGATCAGGATCGTATGTTCCCACTGAGCGCTGTCTTTTCCGTCTTTCGTATAGATCGTCCATTCATTGTACGGATCGATCACAACGCCTGCTTTGCCGATATTGATCATCGGCTCGATCGTGATCACCATGCCCGGAACAAGGACCATGCCTGTCCCGCGCTTGCCGATGTGGCTGACAAAGGGATCTTCGTGGAATTCGATTCCCACACCGTGTCCGCCGAGTTCACGTACAACCGAATAACCTTTTGATACTGCATATTTGGAGATCGCATATCCGATATCACCGACCGTAGCCCAGGGCTGTGCAGCCTTGATGCCGATCTCAAGACACTTCATCGTTTCTTCAACGAGACGCTTTCTTGCCGGGCTGACATTGCCGATCATGAACATGCGGCTTGCGTCAGCGTAATACCCGTTGTATATCGTTGTGCAGTCAACGTTGATGATGTCTCCGTCATGAATTCTCTTATGACGGCTCGGTATCCCATGGCACACTTCCTCGTTGACGGATGTGCATACACTCTTCGGATATCCCTCAAAATGCAGCGGCGCACAGATCGCATTGTGACTGCGTGTATATTCCGCAACAATGTCATCGATCTCCTGTGTCGTCATACCTGCATGGATCTTTGAAGCAACTTCATCCAGAACGCCTGTATTGATTTTGCCTGCTTCAATGATGCCCTGTATATGTGAGGGACGCTTCAGAAGACTCAGATCAGGAAGTTCCTTTCCTTTTTTACGAAGTTCCTCCATTTTTTCCAGTATATGATCCGGTACCGGTTCCGTTTCAAATATTCTTTGAATATCTGCTTCACTCATTAATTTTAACCGCCTTTTCTGTCGTACTGCCGATGCCGCCTGTCCGCGCTGCTTCTGCATTGTCATCTTCCGTAATTCCGAACGGAAGAAAGATTCCCTGTACCATACCGGTACCTTTTTTCAGTTCAACGGTCCTGTCTTCCACCGTGTCATTTGTCAGCTTGCAGAATATATGACCTTCGTTGTCCGCGTTGTAATAGTCACTGTCGATCACACCGACAGTATTATTCAGCTGCAGACGGTATTTGAATCCAAGAGAACTTCTTGGAAACAGCATCAGCACATAACCATTTACTATTTTAACACGAACTCCCGTCGGAATCAGAATCTGCTCACCCGGTCTGACAGTAAAATCAAGCGGAGTGAAAAAATCATATCCCGCAGACCCTTTCGTAGCGCGGCGGGGAAGCTGAATATCTTCATAGATCTTTTCTGCCTGCTCTGCTGTGCAGTCTGCAAACGTATGAAGCCAGTCCTTCACGAACTGTTCCTTTGATACTTTTTCGAATACAGCGATTCTTTCCATCATCTGTTTACCAGTCCTTTCATCATGAACATCAGGAACCATGCAGCAGCATCCTCATAGGGATAAACGGTCAGAAGAATATTTTCCGGAACGATATCATGTCCGGGATAGAACAGATGATGCAGGATCTTCTCAACGATCCCCTTCTGATCAAGTGTCCGTGTATATTCAAGCACGTCCTTTGGATACAGTGCAGGGAAATACACATAGTCCGGATCAACAGTCCCGGCAAATGCCGCAAGGATCATATTCTCTGCTTCCTGCCGGCTGTACACATGATACGGATCAGCCCCGATCATTTCCAGCAGACTGTCCATGAATCCGTAATAGATATCTTTATCAGACAGCACGGATTTATGCTGCCGTGCTTTCAGTCTGTCGGTAACAATGGAATCCGAGCGGAAACGCTCATTGATATTCGTCGCATTGCGTATCCTTGTCTCAAGCTTCAGCAGTTCCAGATAAAACCGGTCAAACCATTCCGGCAGTTCATACTGACGCATGAATGTATATTTCACTCCGCCATAGCGTCCGTATTTCTTCATGACATCGTTGTATCCTGAAGTGTCATAATTCTGCAGCGTTTCCCGGCTGAAATCCAGGAACGGCTTTGTCTCGGCCTGCGGATAGATATATGTGATCTGCGGACGGTCCAGATATACCGGATGCAGCGGCTGATTATGGAGATCAATGGCGATCACCTCTTCCGCACCCATCTGAAGCGCATAGTCAACGGGGAGATTATCGTAGTAACCTCCGTCTATAAATTCACCTTCTTCGAATTTATGCACCGGAAAAGCAGGATATGCGGATGCTGAAGAAGCCAGCCAGTCCTTTCCGTGCGTTCTCATCATTTCCTTCGTTACCAGCACAGGCTTGCGCGTTGACATGGAAACAGTCACACATCCGTAATCGATCTCAGACGCAAAAAAAGCCTCCGGGCGAAACATTTTTCCGATCCTCGTGATCAGCGGTGAAATATCAGCACCGCCGTCCCTGACATAGTTCTTGAACAGTGAAGTCAGCAGATTCCGCTCATTGACCAGTGTCTCCAGACGGAAATCAGCGGGAAATTTCCCTTTGATGATCTGATCGCTGGTAAGATTCATCCAGAGATCATTCATTGCATCATAATCACCCTGCACAGCGAGTGCGCCATTCAATGCCCCGATCGATGTGCCGGTCACAATATTCCAATCATCCTTGCCGAGCTCACGGAGTGCCCGCAGCGCACCATTCTGATACGCACCGCGTGTTCCTCCGCCGGCAAGCACCAATGCTTTCTTTTTCATCTTTTGCCCTCAGTATTAAAGATTTTATCATAAACACTGACATACTGTTAACATCCGGGGGACGATCATACATTTCGGTGCATATGTTCTGCATATCTACAAAAGGTTATTTTTATGGTTTATAATATTCATCGTTATGGAGGCTGTTTATGAAATTGAATGTAGCCGTTTTTTTCGGCGGTGAGACCGTTGAACATGAAGTCAGTATTATTTCCGCTCATCAGGCGCTGGAAGCACTGGACCGGAATAAATATGAAGTAACGCCTGTCTATATTGCAAAAGACAGGACAATGTATACATCCGAACTGCTGTGGGATATCAGATCATTCATCAACCTGAATGAACTGAAATCAAAATGCACGCAGGTAACCCTTGTACAGTCTGAAGGAAAGGTCCTCCTCCAACCGGTCAGGCAGTCACTGTTTTCCAAGAAACTCAGCATACCGATCGATGTTGCGATCCCGGTAATGCACGGCACAAACGGTGAAGACGGATCGATCCAGGGATTCTTTGAAATGATGAAGATACCTTATGCAGGCTGTGATGTCATTGCGGCCGGTGTCGGCCAGGATAAGGTGCTTCAGAAGCACATCCTGCATGATAACGGTCTGCCGATCACAAACTGGTTCTGGGCATACGGTACAGAGCTCGATGATGATCGTGAAGGACTGCTGAAGAAAGCCAGAAAGCTGATCTATCCAGTCATTCTGAAGCCGGCAAGGACCGGTTCAAGCGTAGGCATATCCATTGCCCACAATGATGAAGAATATATTGAATGCTTCGAAGAAGCACGTCAGTATGATGAAAAGGTCATTACCGAAAAAGTCATCAAGCCGATGAAAGAGATCAACTGCTCTGTACTCGGAAACAGTGATGAAGCGAAAGCAAGCGTACTGGAACAGGTTGGCCACGCTACAGATGATGAACTGCTGTCATTCCGTGATAAGTATCAGGGCGGCGGAAAATCATCCAAGACATCCGGCGCTTCCAAAGGCATGGCAAGTACCGCAAGACTTGTTCCTGCACCGATCAGTGAAGAAGAAACAAAGCTGATCCAGAAATATGCACTTCAGACATTCAAAGTCCTGGGTGCCAGCGGAGTATGCCGCATAGACTTCATCATGGACAGTGAAACAAAGACCGTATATGTCAACGAGATCAATACGATTCCCGGTTCACTGGCATTCTATCTTTGGGAAGCATCCGGCATGTCATTTACCGAGCTGATGGATGAGCTTGTCAGACTGGCGCTTGACAGAGAACGCAGGCGCAGCCGTATGACATTCAGCTACGATACAAACCTGCTGGAAACATACAACGAAAACAGTGCAAAAGGTTCAAAGGGAGCGAAGCGATAATTCGCTCCTTTTTCTGTTATACTGATAGCAGGAAAGAAGGTATTGATATGTCTACACCCCATAATAGTGCTTCAAACGGAGATTTTGCTAAAACCGTTCTGATGCCCGGAGATCCTCTGCGTGCTAAATTTATAGCCGAAACATTTTTGGAAGATCCGAAGCTTGTTACAAAAGTCAGAAATGTTTACGGTTATACAGGCACGTATCACGGAAAACCTGTCTCTGTCATGGCATCCGGTATGGGCATGCCAAGTATCGGGATCTACTCCTATGAATTGTTCAAATTCTATGATGTTGAGAATATCATCCGTGTCGGATCAGCCGGCGCTTACTCACCTGAATTGAAACTGTTTGATCTTGTACTGGCTTCCGGGGCATATTCCGAATCCAGTTATGCACTGACGCAGAACGGCAGTACCGCAGCGATCGAATATCCCTCAGAAGCTCTGAACAAGCGTCTCAGAGAAGCAGCTGCCGGACTGAATTTCCCTATGAAGGAAGGAATCATCCACAGCAGCGATGTTTTCTACAGAGAGAATTCTGATTATCTGAAGGACATCGTTGATGTACAGCATTGCCTGGCAGTGGAAATGGAAAGCTTCGCACTGTTCCACAATGCCAGAGTACTGGGTAAAAATGCCGCATGTATTCTGACGATCTCCGACAGCTTTGTATTCCCGGAAGTAACAACGCCGGAGCAGCGTGAACAGTCATTTACATCAATGATGAAAGTCGCTCTGGAAGCAGCCTGAGCAGAAACCGAAGCAGAATGAGCCTCATCGCTCATTCTGTTTTTTAATGTATTTTTTTGTTCACTTTCATCTTTTTGAAGTATGATTGTTAACATGTATAAAAACCTCAGAGATTCCATTCACATCAATGCTTACGGAATGTTCTTCCTGATGAGCGCATATCTGCTGTATGAAGAGATCGTATTCCATCTTTCCGCCTTTGGCATGAGCAATTTCAACGCAGTTCATAACCTGCTCGCATTTTCGATCGGATGGGGAGCGATCGGCACTGTTTTTTCCTGCATGTCCATAGATTCTGGCATGAACCGGAGGATCCATCATACGATCACCGTGCTGATTGCATTGATCTTTCTCATTGAATACTTTGTTTATATGCAGTTCAAGATGTTTTATGACCTGAGGACGATCGCCAACGGTGCAATGGATGTACTGGGAGGATTCAGCACCCAGATCCTGAGACTTGTATTCTCTCTGAGCGGCATGATCCATCTGGTCCTGTTCGCACTGCCTGCGATCGTTGATTTCATTCTGATCAGGGAAATAGAACCGCTGAGGTTCGGACGCAGAGACGTTTCCGCAGTTTCTGCATTTGCAGTACTGATCACTCTGATCGTGAACATGTCCATTGAAACGACTCCCGCCCAGAAGATCCTGCTCAGCGAGCAGTATTCATTCACTTCTGCAGTCAGACATTTCGGACTGGTCAGCGGACTTTGCATAGATGCCGGAAATATCATCTACGAACAGGGCAGCGAGTTTGAAACAGTCAGTGAAGAGGAGCCTGTTGAAGAGATCGTCAAAACATATGAACCGGCAGTTCTGGACATTGATTTTGAAGCACTGGCTGCCAGCGGCACGCCTCAGCAGGCTGCAATCGATGAATATGTAAAAACACTGACCCCCTCTTACACCAATGACATGACCGGACTGTTCAAGGATATGAACCTCATCTTCATTTCAGCGGAAGCTTTCAGCAAAGAGCTGATCGATCCGCAGCGGACGCCTGCCTTGTACCGCATGGCTTCCAAAGGAATCACTTTCTCAGACTATTATCAGCCTGCCAGTGCAGGAACGACCGGCGGCGAGTATCAGAATATCTTCGGCTGCCTTCCGATGTATGGCGGAGCTTCCATGAAAATGACGGCAGATGAAGACAACAGTATTACGATCAGCGGAAAACTGAACGAGCTCGGCTATAACGGATGGGCATTTCATAATAATGACTATATGTATTATGACCGGCATATTACACACAACAACCTGGGCTTTTCCAACGGCTTTATGGGTTATGGAAACGGCATGGAAGAATATGTTCAGCGCAAATGGCCTGAATCCGATCTTGAAATGATCGAAGGAACACTGGACCTTTATCTCGAACATGAACCATTTGATGTATATTACATGACAGTCAGCGGGCATAACCCCTACAGCAACTGGCTTTCAGAAAAACATATCAGCAGGATCCAGGAAACAGGTCACACAAAAGAAGTCCGGAATTATCTAGCGGCCAACATGGAACTGGAAGACGCAATGGCATACCTGATCAGAAAACTGGAAGAGGCAGGAATCGCCGACAGGACAGTGATCGTCCTGACTGCGGATCATTTCCCCTATGGTCTTGATTACAATGCAGCATTCGATCAGACAGTCAACCTGGCGGATCTTTACGGCTATCAGCCTGCAAGTTATCTGGAGCGCGATCATAACGCGCTTCTGATCTGGAGCGGCTGTCTTGAGCAAATGGAACATATTGAGGTAACAGATCCTGTCAGCAGTCTGGATATTCTGCCGACCCTGTGCAATCTGTTTGATGTCAGCTGGGACTCACGTCTGCTTCCCGGAAGAGATGTATTTTCTCACAAAGACCCGCTTGTCTTTACGGTCAACTATGAGTGGAAAACAGATCTCGGAATGTATGTCAACGATACATTCTATCCGTTATCAGAAGATATTCCCGAGGGCTATGCCGATACTGTCATAGCGATCGTCCGCAACAAAATAAAGTACTGCAGCGATGTACTGCAGTACAGTTATTTCACACATGTCATGCATGATCAGTCAGTGACTGACTGATCCGTATCATGTTTGAGATCAGGCCGGATCCTGCTGTTCTGTGATCCGGTTTTTTTCTGTCTGGGACCTGCTGCAGTATGCAACCCCGGCAGCTCCTGCCCCGCAGAGCAGCAGGCCGGCATACAGATACAACATCAGGAGGCTGCTGGTGGTCCCGTAAATATCCAGCACCCCGCGCACGGCACTGCCCGCAGTCAGTGTCATGACTCCCGAAGCATACATCTGAGTGAATACTGCTGATGGCAGCCTGTATCCGAAGTGATATATACCTAGATAAGGTATGATTCCCAGACATACCGGAATCATAAACGCATAGATCATATAATACGAATAAACTTCATGACTGAACAGTTCATAAACAAATCCCAGGACTGCAAAGAACAATGCTGCACATCCATACAGCAGGCAACCTTTCAGTGCCTTCTCTTTATCCGATGTAAACAATGTCGCTCACGCTCCTTTCTTTGATCGAACTGCCTGTTGTTGTAGGCTGATTAATGACCTGTCCCATGAAATACATGGTAGATGATCCTCCGCCGTCCAGGTTATACGCACATTTCACGCCTAGTGACTTCATGAATTCAGCCAGCTGATACAATGACAGCCCTTCACTCTCATCCGTTCTGCCGTCCGACACCACAAACACATAATGATTCGCATCGATGATCCCGATCGCTGTACGGGGATTGGAAGTTTTCGCCTTGCTGACTTCTTCACTCACAGACACGGCCGTCTCACCGTTTTCGATCAATGCCGGTCCGAATGAAAATGCCTGCCAGACACCTCTTTCAACCAGTTCTTCAGCAGATACTTCCGATGGATCAATGATCTGCATGGTACCGTCTGCATATATACACAATACTTCTGTTCCCGGTTCTGCATCAGAACGGTAAACTACACCGTTGCGGATCACATACCCTGTCTCCCTCGCGCCATAATAATCGCCATTGACTGCCAGGATCGCATCATGCGCTCCGGCGATCGCAGATGTCGCCGCGGTGATATTCTTTCCGTATGCATCATCCGCAAATGCTGTCTTCAGATATACTGCTGAACTGACTGTTACATCTGCCGCATAGATCGCTGTATCATACGCTGAATATTCTGTCAGAGTGATATTGATGTTTTCATCACTGTAAGATGTTTCCTGGCTTTCAACAGACGCCGATGATGATGTGTCCTCTTCCTGAACGGATGCAGAAGAATCCTTCTGTGTGCTTCTGCGGTGTTTATGGGAAGAGGTTTCTGTCTGTGCTGATCCGGATGATCCTTCCTGTTCAACAGCATCATTTGTGTCTGCTTCCATACTGTCCTCAAGAGAAGCAAACACATCCGTGATGCCTGCATCCGTGATCTCTGAATAAACATCCTTCAGGACAAATGTGTCCATCAGGACATATCCTGTATATGCAGTCAGCAATGCACCGCATATCATGCCTGTCATATATTTTCTGATCATTGACTGCTCAGCTCCTTTCTATAACCGGGTTTGAAGATCAGCTTCTGCTGCACGCGGTAATTTACAATAAACAGGATCAGTTCCGTTATGATCTTTGCTGCCGCAGACGGCAATCCGCATGCCACAAAGGCTTTCAGGATCATTGAATTGACCGCCAGATTGCACAGCACCAGCGCTCCGTATTTCAAGATCGACCGGCTGACCGGTTCGCTGCTGCGGAATACCAGTTTCCTGTTCAGATAATAATTCAGTGCTGCGCTGATGAACCTGGCTGCCGCATTGGATAACAGCAGCCCGTTCCTGATGCCGGCTGACAAAGTCATCATGTGAAACATGCAGAACAATGAATAATCCGTCAGGAAACTCAGCAATGACGCACTGCTGTATTTCAGGATCTGCCTGTAGATCCTGATACTGTCAGAAACGGTATCGAAATGACTTGATCTGTTGTCATCAAGATAGACTGTCCGGATCCATATCTCATGTATCTTTCGTTTTTCTTTTGACCATTCCATCAGAACATTCATTTCATATTCATAGCGCTCCCCGGATATCTCCTCCATCCATGAGATCACCCGGTCACTGAACCCGCGCAGTCCCGTCTGGGTATCGTACACATACGTGCCGGAAGATAAACGGAATATCCATCTTGTGACCGTATTGCCGATCCTGCTTCTGAACGGTGTCTGAGGCGCGATCTTTCTGCTGCCAAGCACCAGTTCATCCGGATGCCGGGCAGTATATTCCGCAATTTTCATAATGTCTTCAGGCAGGTGCTGTCCATCCGCATCTGCGGTCACAACAATATACGGCGCTTCTGCATGTTTTCTGATAAACGACAGACCGTATTTCAATGCATGTCCTTTCCCGCAGTTAACTCCGTACCTGGTTACGGACGCGTATTCAGCGCATTGATTGAATATTTCATCATATGCATGCCCGCTGCCATCATCCACCACGACTGCATATACGTCTTCTTCAGACAGTTCTTTCAGCAGATCGACCAGCTTATGATCCGGCTCATAAGCAGGGATCAGAATCATCGTCTTCATAACTGCTCTCCTTCCGCAGAATTGACTTCTGCTTTCTTGTATACTAAGCAGTCAAGTTAAAGAACCTGTTAGGACCATCTGAAGATACAGTGAATAAAAGCCGAAAAATATCGTTCATCTGCGTATTTAGAGATTTCGTATCCTGATATCCGCATGAAATTTACTATTGACTGTTCCCGCGGGGAACGGTTGTACATTGATTGCATCAGACAGATATTGATATGAAAACAGTAAACGAAGTATGCAAAGCTGCAGGTGTCACAAGGAAGACACTGTATTATTATGACAAGATCGCATTATTGAAACCGGTCAAAAGAAGCGGCAAGCAAAAAGCCAAGTTATACAGTGACACCGCAGTCGATACTTTGAAAACGATCAAACAGTATCAGGAAGCAGGTCTTCTGCTGTCGGAAGTACGGTCGATCCTGAACCAGCCGGAGAAAACGATCGAAATTCTTCTGGGCGTACAGAAAAGACTTTTTGAACAAAAACAGATGCTTGAAGAACAAATGCTTCTGCTCAAAGAACTGATCGAAGAAAAGAAGCGCAGTCAATGAGCGCTCCTTCATATAGTTTTCAGATTATGGATCATCAATGATCTCATTCCAGCCGGGATCATTTTTGATCCATTTTCAATGCTCTGTCAATTAAAAAAGCCGCAGTATACACAAACTGCAGCTTATATGAAGACTTTATTCCTTTGTGCAGGAGTACCAGTACATTGTTGTTCCACGGAGCTGATATCCCTTTACATTGCTCTGAACCAGAAGACCTGTCTTTTTCTGATAGAGCGGAACGACATAAACCATTTCATCAACTACGTAGCTGTCTGCTTCGTGACAGATCTCCATAGCCTTTTTATAGTCTGCTTCCCACTTGGCATCCAGCATCATCTGGTCGAACTTTGCATCATCGACTGTCGGAACGACCTGCATGCCTGTTGTCCACTGGTCAAGGCAGGTGATCGGGTGTGATGTACCGAGACCAAAGCGCATCAGCTCGAATGTTCCCTGATCGAACTGATCCCAATAGACACCTGATTCCAATGCACTGAAGTCAACATCGACGCCGATGGATGCCCACTGTTCCTGAAGAAGTGTCGCAAGATCCGGATCCGTACCGGAATTCGGATAGCGATACACGATCTTCAGCGGATTTTCAGCTGTATATCCTTCCTGTGCAAGCAGTTCTTTTGCCTTTTCAGGATCATAAGCCAGAGAGTAGCTGTCTCTTGCGGCATTGGCCTCTTCACGGAAGTCACCGCTGATCCCGGGAAGTCCTGCAGGAACGTATCCTTCAAGCTTCTGATAGAATTCATCTCCGCCCAGTACTTCAACAACATCATCGGTATTCACAGCCAATGCCAGAGCTTTTCTGACATTCACATTCTTCGCCCATTCCGGACCTTTTTCACCGGTGTTGAACAGAATGTCATACGTTCCGGGAGAAACATAAGTAACCAGATTTTCTGTTCCCGAGTAGCTTTTCAGTGTTTCTGTAGAAACGCTCAGCGCAACATCGATCTCACCGGCTTCAAAAGCGAGCGCCTGGGAAGCCTGGTCGGGCATGACTACAAATGTGATCTCATCCATAGTCACCTGATCTGCTTCAAAGTAGTTTTCATTCTTTGTTCCGATCGCTTTTTCATTCGGGTTGACATCAGTCAGCATATACGGTCCGCTGGTCGGATAACCCGCTTTCAGTGACCATGTAGAATCGTGCTGAGGAGTACTTTGAGGAAGCGGTTCCCATGCTCCGCCGCACATCAGCATATCCAGATAAGAGCAGGGCATCTTCAATTTCAATTCAAATGTTTTATCATCAATGGCACGCACACCGACATAACTGAAGTCTTCTTTTGTACAGTCAAAGTTTTCTGCCGCATAGGCTTTTTCACTGTACACATCAGCTCCTTCGATATACTGCACCAGGTTGAATACTGCATAGGCGTTGTCAGCACCGTAGGACAGATTTCTCAGATATGTATATTCAAAGTCGTAAGCTGTCAGAGCTGTTCCATCAGACCATTTCAGGCCGTCTTTCAGTATGAACGTCCAGGTAAGACCATCTTCGGAAACTGTATAATCTTCCGCCAGCATCGGTACGATACTTCCATCGGTATCCCGGCGGAACATAGCACTGTAAAGGTGAGAGAGCACGTAACTGTTGTTTGTTTCGGTATTCAATCCCGGGTCCAGGTTTGAAAACTGTCCTGTAACTGCTACAGACATAGAATTCCCGGAAGCCCCCGGTGTAGCTGTTGAATCTGATACTGCATTGTCGGTTGATGAGCTGCAGGCTGTCACAGTCAGAGCGGCGGCAGACATGATTACTGCCATTATTTTTTTCGTCAGCATTTTTTTAATCTCCTTTTGCTAAACTTTTGCCACTTTGATTCCGTTGTAGAAATGTACCGTTCTTCTTTCCTCCCTTAAACAAAAATGCCGTCTTCTGTTTCCAGAGACGACATCAAATCGCGGTACCACACTGGTTGAAGACAGTACCACCTGTCTTCCACTCTTGCCCTTAACGCGGGAAACGTCTTTCCATACTGTATTTCCGGAAAGATTCTCACAGATGTGTTTCTCCTTAGATGTTGCCGCCGGGCTCGCACCTGCCCCGACTCTCTGATGGTCATCACCGGATACTCTTCTGATCACTGAAGTTAGTCGTATTATGACTGAATTCATCCGGTATATCAATCCATATACCTTCAATATCTGTTCTTTTTTTCATGCATTTATCATTTTCGTGAAAACTGTTACATTTCAGCAGCAGACAAATGGCTGCTGTATTTTCTACTGATGCGCGACGTAAAAAACACAAGACTTATCGTTCTCCTGTCAGTTTCACATACACGGGCTCAGCCCCCATTGCCGGCAGAACAGCATTGATCAAATCCTTTGTTCTGAAACGAAGTGAACTCGTATTCACACAAGGATGGCATCCAAACATATCTTCCTTCAGCAGATCTTCATCAATTGCCAGTTTCACTTTATGTTCCCGGTCGTTCATCAATCCTAAAACCGACACACTTCCGGCATGAAGATCCAGATACTTTTCCATATAGCTCTCTTTTGCGAATGAAAGACGGCTGGATCCGACTTTCTTTGAGAATTCTTTTGTCAGAAACAGTTTGTCACCCGGCATGATCAGCAGCCAGAATTCTGTCTCCTGATGATTGCAGAGAAACAGATTCTTGCAGATACGGACACCAAGTATCTGATCAACCTGTGCACAGACCTCCATACTGGAGGCTGGCAGATCCGGATGATCTGTTCGTTCGTAAGGAATATGAAGAGAATCCAGAAATGAATAGGTACGCACTTCCCTCTCTTCTCTTCCTTTCATGTTTTCCGGTGAACCCTGATACAGTTTCATATGCATGATTGTATCATAAGATCCTGAAGTGAAGTCAATTCAGAGACTGAACGCAAAAAAAACGCCTCAGTTTAACTGAAGCGCTTTGGCAGAGCGAGTGAGCGGAATTGAACCGCCGTGTCAACCTTGGCAAGGTTGCGTTCTACCATTGAACTACACTCGCAATACTGGCGGTCCGGACGAGAATCGAACTCGCGATCTCCTCCGTGACAGGGAGGCATGTTAACCGCTAC
>CAMOPG010000004.1:0-41064 GCA_946622165.1 uncultured Erysipelotrichaceae bacterium | reverse complement strand
CAATAAAGCATATTATACATTTGTGACGGACGATTACTTCCTGCTGGAACTGATCTATGATTATGGCCCGGGTTTTGCCAATGTTGAATTCCTCGGTGCTTCCAGCATGAAGGATATCCTGTTTGATTACTTCCTGGACTGGGCATCGACAGTCAATTAAAAAACCTTCTGATCAATGTCAGAAGGCGTAGTAGATCACGAGTAGGAATATCATGATCACGAGCAGCACCAATCCTGCAAACAAAGCAGGATTTTTTTCGTTTTTCTCAGCCTGATAGCGTTCTTCCATCAGTTCGGAGATCTTTTTGCCTGTCTTTTTCTTTGACAGCATAAATGAATACCCTGCACCGAATGACTTGTTTACGACGCCGCCGGCAAGCAGCAGAAGTGCGGAACAGAGCGTTACGCCATCGATCAGTCCATTCAGGAAGGATGTAGTATTGATCAGGCCGGCAATCACAGATACAGCAAGCGATCCTGCTGTCAGATACCAGATCATGCGGTCTGAATACTTTTCTTTCAACCAGTTAAACATGTGTTAATTGTATCAGAACATGAAGTGTTTGGCATATAATGTAGCAGTATGAACGGAGGATCAGAAACATATGATCAGACAAGATGAAGTGAAACGAATTCTGGCGCTGTCAGACGCATTCGGCCCGAGCGGTCTGGAGGATGAAGTCAGCGCACTGGTGAAAAAGGAACTGGAAGGTGTACTTGACCTGACAGAAGACAGTATGCGGAATGTCCGGGGAGTATTGAATCCGGAAAAGAAAGGACCGCGCGTCATGCTGGATGCGCATCTGGACGAAGTAGGTGCAGTCGTTCAGGCGATCAAGCCGAACGGCACCATGCGTTTCCTGACGCTTGGCGGATGGACCGCCAATAATCTGCCTTCTTCCTTATTTCATATCAGGAACAGAGATGGAAAACTGGTGAAGGCCTCCGTTGCCGCAAAGCCTGTGCATTTTATGTCAGCTACAGAAAAAAATGCATCGCTGACGGTGGATGATATGGTGCTGGACTGCGGAAGCACAAGTGCTGAAGAAACCATGAAGGGTTTCGGGATCGGGATCGGTTCCTTTGCGGCTCCGGCTGTACAGGCATCCTATGATGAAGAGAAGAGACTGTTCTTCGGCAAGGCTTATGACTGCAGGATCGGAGTTGCTGCAGAGATCGAGACATTGAAGAGACTGCAGGGAGAAGAACTGCCGTGCACAGTCACTGCATCCTTTGCCGTACAGGAAGAGGTCGGTGAACGCGGTGTTTATGCGAACTATAAAGCACTGCAGCCGGATATTATGATCTGCTTTGAAGGCTGCCCTGCGGATGATACATTTCAGGAACCTTATATGGTTCAGGCGGCCATGTATAAAGGACCGATGCTGAGACATTTTGACCGCTCAATGATCACAAACCCGAGATTCCAGAGATTCGCGCTGGATCTTGCACATGAAAACGGGATCCCTGTACAGGAGAGCGTCAGGTCAGGCGGCGGCACAAATGCCGGCATGATCCATACGGAAGGCATTCCTGCGATCGTCATCGGTGTGCCTGTCAGATATATCCATTCTCACCATTGCTGGTGCACGGCAGATGACTATGAATCTGCTGTAGAACTGGCAGTTGCTTTGTGCCGCAAATTGGACGCAGAAACACTGAAAACATTCTGATCTGAAGCCGGGTTTTTGTTGATTTCATGCGCTTTAGAATGATTGCGTATGCAACTATCCGATGCTATAATGTGTGAGATTAAGTGGAGGTACACAAAATGGGTCTGAAAGATAAACTGCTGAGCTTCGTCGCTCCGATCGATGATGAAGACGAAGATGAAGAAGAAGTTGAAGAAGTAGAAGAAAAACCTGCTGAACCGAAACCTGTCAGTTCTTATGAAACAAAGAAAAATGACAATGTGAAAAAGGTTGCTTCTGATACAAAAATGGTTCTGTTTGAACCGCGCAGCTTTGAAGAAGCTGAAGAGATCGCACGCCATCTGAAGCAGAGAAGGGCTGCAGTTGTCAATCTGCACCGTCTGCAGCGTGACTATGCACAGCGCACGATCGATTTCCTGACAGGTGTTGTATTTGCCCTCGACGGAACTATCCAGAAGATCGGACATAATGTCATTCTCTGCACACCGAAGTCCATCGGTGTTGACGGAGAAATCTCTCTGGAAAGCGATGACGACTGAGCATCATCAATTCGAAACTGTTCTGGTGCATCTGCGTGATCTGCAAAGGCAGAGTGAGCGCAGGTTTATGCATACTGAATCCAGTTTTCTGAACGAAGAGGAACAGGCTGCCGCAAGGACGGAATTCCCGGCGTCTGATCTGATACGTTATGAAGGCGGATATCCGGATGCTATGAAAAAGAAGGTCATTTTTCTCAGGGATGAGGAGGATGACCTTTGTGATATTGTATGCCTGAAGGCACAGATCGATCAGCGCTTCAAGGGGATCACGCATCGTGATGTTCTTGGTGCATTGATGAGCCTTCAGATCGACCGCCATAGCTTCGGTGATTTCTGGATCGAACAGGATCGGATCTATTTGTATACATCACAGCAGATGGGACGTTTTCTATGCGATAACCTGGTGCGGATATCATCCCTGAATGTTTCGTTTGAGATCACGGATGAACATCCTTCCCAGGAGTTCCGGACAAAGAAAATAAAAGCTGTGATCGCAAGTGAACGGGCTGACGCGATCGTTGCTGCACTGGCTCACTGCAGCAGAAATGAAGCCAAGCAGATGATCCGTTCCGGCAAGGTACAGTTCAATCACGTGACGCTTGTGGACGTTGATGAAGTGTGCGATAATAACGTTACGATTTCAATCAGGGGGACCGGCAGATTCCGTTATCTAGGGGCTGTCGGCAAGACCAGAAAGGATCGTATTACAGCGGAATTCCTGCAGAGTATCTAGGAGGGAAGCACTGAATGAGCACGCAGAGACCGACATTTAAAGTCGTAAAAAACGGATATGACAGATTTGCGGTCGATGATGCTGTAGAACGTTATGCCTCCCGTGTGGATGAACTTGAACGCAGAACAGCTGCTTATGAGCAGGAACTAACAGAGCTGAAGCAGAAAATGAGCCAGATGAAAGCACATTATGCAAAGCTTCAGCAGACGCTGTCAGCCGAGAAAAAAGCGGCGGACAATCTGACCCGCATCTCATTGAAAGAGGCGAACGAGATCATCGAAACTGCACAGAGAAATGCGGATACGATCGTCTCGGAATCGCTGAAGACAGCAAGAACGATCCTGAGCGATCTGGCACAGCTGTACAATGATGCAGATGTTGTCAAAGAGGAAACAAAGATCAAACTGAGTGATCTGGTAGATGAACTGGATCAGATCACGCTTCCCAGAATGCCGGATATCGAATGGCTGAAGGAAGCAGAACAGAAAATGCGCTGATCAGGACGCGCCTTCATGGATGGAAGTAAGAGAGAGCCTGTGCCCGGTGAAAACAGGACGGAAGCCATGAAAGGACATCACCTGTGAGCAATCGTATTCCCTGCGTTAAAGGGATCAAAAGTGCATGGGAAACCATGAACTAAGGTGGTACCGCGTGAAAAGCGCCCTTAGATGATAGGGGCGCTTTTTTATAAGAGAGGGAGATATTGTTATGGACTACAAAAGCACACTGCACATGCCGAAGACCGATTTCGAGATGCGCGGCAATCTTGCAAAAAAAGAGCCGGGTATTCTGAAGGAATGGGAAGAAAACGGCCACTATCAGAAGATTCTGGAACATCACAAGGATGAAAAACCGTTCATACTGCATGACGGTCCGCCTTATGCAAACGGCAATCTGCATGCCGGTACAGCAATGAACCGCTGCATCAAAGACTTTATTGTGCGTTCGCATGCGATGGAAGGTTTTTATACACCGTTCTTCCCGGGCTGGGATACACACGGTCTGCCGATCGAAAACGCAATTCAGAGATCTGGTGTTGACAGAAAATCCATGTCTGCTTCTGAATTCAGACAGCTGTGCGAAAACTATGCAAAAGAACAGATCAAGACACAGATGGCTACCGAAAAGAGACTCGGTCAGGTAGCTGACTATGATCATCCGTATATCACACTTCAGAAAAGCTTCGAAGCACGTCAGATCCGCTGCTTTGAGAAGATGGCTCTGGACGGACTGATCTTCCAGGGACTGAAGCCGATCTACTGGTCTCCGTACAACGAGACTGCGATCGCCGATTCCGAGATCTTCTATAAAGATGTCAAGGATGCCACGATCTTTGTAAAATTCCCTGTAGCTGACGGCAAAGGCATCCTGGACCAGGATGACAGCTTTGTTATCTGGACGACCACACCCTGGACGATCCCTTCCAATGAAGCAGTCTGCCTGAACCCGGATCTTGTCTATGCAGAAGTACAGACAGAACAGGGCAAACTCATTTTCCTCGAATCCATGACAGAACAGCTCCTTCAGAGATTCCATCTTGAAAATCAGGGCGTGCTCAGAACATTCAAGGGAAGCGAACTGGAACTGATCACATATCATCATGTCGTGCTGGACAAGGAATGCCCTGTCATCCTTGGCGACCATGTAACTGATGAAGATGGTACCGGATGCGTACATACAGCAGGCGGCCACGGTCTTGACGACTACTACGCATGCATGAAGTACGGTATCCCGCCGATCTGCACAGTTGATGAGCGCGGATACATGAATGAAGAAGCAGGTCCGGAATGCCAGGGACTGACATTTGAAGACTGCTCCAAGAAGATCATCACAATGATGAATGAAAAAGGACTGCTGCTGGCAGTTGAGACGATGGTCCACAGCTATCCGCATGATGACCGTCTGAAGAAAAAGGTCATCTTCCGTGCTGCAAAACAGTGGTTCTGCTCAATTGAGAAGATCAGGGAAGCAGTACTGGATCAGATCCAGAACCATGTAACATGGCATAACGAATGGGGTCAGATCCGTATGTACAACATGATCAAGGACCGCGGTGACTGGTGCATTTCCAGACAGCGTCTCTGGGGCGTACCGATCCCGATCTTCTATTGTGAAGACGGAAGCCCGATCATGGAAAAAGAAGTGTTCGATCATGTGGCTGATCTTGTTGAAGAATTCGGTTCCAATGTCTGGTTCGAACGTGAAGCGAAGGATCTCCTTCCCGAAGGATACACAAATCCGAAGTCTCCGAACGGTATCTTTACAAAAGAAAGCGACATTATGGACGTCTGGTTCGATTCAGGTTCTTCCTGGAGCGAGCTTGAAGCCAGAGGCGGGGACTATCCCTGCGACCTCTACTTTGAAGGCTCCGACCAGTACAGAGGCTGGTTCAACTCTTCAATGATCGTAGGTACCGCTGTCAAAGGCAGATCACCTTACAAAGAAGTGCTCTCCCATGGCTATGTTGTAGACTCCAAGGGTGAGAAGATGTCCAAGTCAGTCGGCAATGTCGTCAACCCTATGGATATCATCAATACAAACGGTGCTGATGTGTTCCGTCTGTGGGCAATGGTCTCTGACTATAAGCAGGATCTGAAGCTTGGAGATTCGAACATCAAGCAGGTTTCCGAACAGTACAGAAAGATCCGCAACACCTTCCGTTTCCTCCTGGGAAATCTGAATCCGGAAGACTTTGATCCGAAGAAAGATGCTGTTGCATATGACGATCTGACACCGGTCGATCAGTATATCCTGGTATGCCTGAACGACACAGTAGCGGAAGTACGCAAGGCATATATGGAATATGACTATGTTGCCGCAAACAAAGCGCTCATGAACCTGATGGTCAATGAGCTCAGCTCCTATTACTGCGACTTCACAAAGGATATTCTGTACTGCAGCGATGTCAATGACACCAGAAGACGTCAGGTACAGACAGTATACTGGCAGGCTGTTGATGCGCTGGTCAAACTGTGGGCGCCGTTCCTCTGCTATACAGCTGAAGAAGTCTGGAAACATTTCAATGATGATTCCGAAACATCCGTACACTATACACACTTCCCTGAGGTTCATGACTATGCGAATGCTGCAGAACTGAAGGAAACATTCGGCAGACTGCTGGATATGCGCTCCGATGTCAACAAGGCACTGGAAGTTGCACGTACAGACAAAGTGATCGCTTCCTCACAGGAAGCAGCTGTTGCACTGCACTGCACAGAAGAAGAGCAGCAGCTTCTGAACGGTACGCTTGGCGAATCCCTCAGTCAGTGGCTGATCGTTTCCAAGACAGTGTTTGTAACAGATGACAGTCATCAGGCTGAAGTAACAAAGGCACCGGGTGTGAAGTGCCCGAGATGCTGGAACTACAGCGAAGAAGCAGATGAAGACGGCCTCTGCCCGAGATGCCGCCGCGTCATCAAAGGATAACGATTTATCATGAGGATGCCTGTGAAAGGGCATCCTTATTTGACATCAGCGTATTAATCTTGTTATAACTATCTCTGCACGAGGTGCTTATGAGAAAATTTTTGTTTGTGATTTTTGCGGGTATCATGCTCGCGGGATGTACAAGAAGCTATACAGTGACATTTCATACAGACGGAACCGCTGCAGAAAGTGCAGTCCTTGAAAAGGGCGAATCACTGGGCAGCCTGCCTGTTACGGAAAAAGACGGCTATGATTTCACGGGCTGGTATTCAGACCGTGCTTTGACAAAACTCTGGTCTGCAGAGACACCTGTTGAAGAAGACACGGATCTGTACGCAGGCTGGAATGTTCAGAAACGTACGGTTGCGTTTGAAACGGAAACTACGACCGTCATTGACCCGATCACCGTCGATTACGGAACGATCGTCAGTCTGGAAGAACTGACGCTGGAAAAAGAAGGCATGACATTTACCGGCTGGTATACGGATGCTGAGAGAACGATCCCTTATACGGGAGAGGAACCGATCACTGAAGATACCACGATCTATGCAGGATGGGAAGGTCCCATTCACGTAGAACTGGAAGTGAAGGAGTTCATCAACCAGGCTGCAGCCGGTGCACGTGAAGGCTGTGAAGGCGCATCGCTTCTGATGGCACTGCAGATGACGGGACATGCTGAGGAATACAACTATTACACGTTCCTTGATGAGATCCCGTATTCACCGGACAGTTCACCTTATAAAGGGTTTGCCGGAAATCTCTGGGAGGACACGCCGGAGATCGACGCCATGATGCCGGGCCCAGTAACAGAATGGGGAAAGAAATACGGCAATACGGTGAACATGACCGGCTGTGATGAAAAACAGCTGATCTCGATACTGGAAAAAGGACATCCTGTTGTCGTATGGACAAGCATTCATTTCCAGCCGAGTGAAGTGATCTATTATGAATGGGGTACATACAAGAGCCATAACCATGTCATGCTGCTGATCGGCTACGATGAAGAAACAAACCGTTTCAAGATTGCTGATCCTGCAGGATGGAACAATGGTATTTACTGGGTATCATACGATACATTCATGAACTCCTGGGACTGCTACAGGGGTGCAGTAGAAGTATATTAAAATGACCGGCACAGATTTTCATTTGTGCCGGACTGTTTTTATCAGAGCTCGATCTTTTTGAACTGCTCCCAGGGCAGTTCTTTTTTTCCGAAATGACCGTAGTTGGTCGTCTGTGTATAGATCGGCCGTCTCAGGTCCAGTTCATTGATGATGTTGGAAACACTGAAGTCAAAGTTCTTCATGACGATCTCCAGAAGTTCATCATCTGTATATTCCGATGTACCGAATGACTGTACATAAACGGAAAGGGGTCTGGGTTTGCCGATCGCATATGACAGCTCGATCTGGCATTTATGTGCCAGCTTGTTTGCAACAATATTACGGCAGACATAGCGTGCATAATATGCAGCGCTCCTGTCAACTTTCGTAGGGTCTTTACTGGAGAAGCAGCCGCCGCCGATCGGTGCATATCCGCCGTATGAGTCAACTACGATCTTTCTGCCGGTCGTTCCGGAATCTCCCCAGCTGCCTCCGACAACAAAGCTGCCGGAAGGATTGATCAGATATTTTGTGTTCTCATCGGTCAGATTGCTGTCAATGACCGGAAGAATGACCTGATTCATAACGATTTCACGAACCTGTTCCTGTGTGACATCAGCAGTATGCTGCGTGGAAACAAGAACGGTATCAATACGTTTCAGTTCACCGTTTTCATATTCTACGGTAACCTGTGTTTTGCCGTCCGGCTGAAGGCACGGAGTCTTTCTTCTGACTTCCTCAAGCTTTGCGGCAAGCTTATGCGCATAAGCGATCGCATAAGGCATGAGTTCTTCTGTTTCATCTGAAGCATAACCGAACATAATGCCCTGGTCACCGGCACTGAGTTCTTCGTTATCCACAGCGCTGTTGATCTCCGGAGACTGTTTGTTGACTTTGAGGATGACATGATATTCTTCGTTGTAGCCGATCTGCTTCATAACATCCAGAGCGATCTTCTCATAGTCAATGACTGCCCTGGTACCGGCCTCACCATAGATGAGGATCAGATCATCTTTGATGGTTGCTTCGACTGCCATGTGGCTTTCAGGATCCTGACGCAGGGCTTCATCAAGGATGGAATCGGCGATCAGGTCACAAACTTTGTCGGGATGTCCGCTTGTAACGGATTCTGATGTAAAGAATACTTTAGACATAAAAATAACTCCTTCCTGTGTCTTTATACGACTCTAAGAAAGAGTTATTCATTTTTTCTCTTTCTTTATCGCTGTCAGCATTACCACCTTACGCTGTTCTGCAGGTTGGTATAAGGCCACCGAGCTGACTCTCTTGCCTTATTCTTGATAAAAGACGTTAATATAATGTCATAAAACATACAGAAAAGCAACAGAATAATATTAATGTATTATCGGTATTGAACCATACGATCCACATATAAGTTCAAAATAATGGTGTATAATGAGGCTATGAAATTTAACTGGAATGAAAGGGTACATGAAAATGTACTGTCATACACGATAGCAGGTTCACTGATCGTTCTTCTGTGGTTTTTGTTCAATTCCTGGGGGCCGATCTCAGCATTCCTCGGCAAGATCCTCCGGGCAGCTCTTCCGTTTGCCATCGGCCTGATTCTGATGCTGATATTGAAGCCGCTCAGAGATATTGCAGAAAAGCAATGGATGAGAGATCTGGAGTGGAAACAGACCACGAAGCGCAAAGCTGCCGTGGCGATCAGTGTAATCATTTTTATTGCTGTGATCACGAGCTTCTTTATGGTACTGGTTCCTCAGATCATTGACAGTGTTCAGGCACTGTTTGCTTCCATGGAAATTTATCTGGACAGACTGGGGGAACTGCTTGATCAGTTCAAGATCAGTGCAGAGAGTTCCGGAATCATCAACAGTATTTATCAGACACTTGAAGATTCCGTAAGAGTCTGGGTGAGCAATGCAAACAGGCTTTTATCAAGATTAGTCAGCAATTCTGTAAGCTTTGTCGGCAGGATCGGTGATTTCTTTGTGGCATTCATCATTACGATCTATCTGCTTGTTGATGAAGAACGCTTCTCCAGACAGATCAAGAAGCTTGTATATTCCATTCTGCCTGTATCTGTTGCGGATTCCTTCTATGAAGTATCCAG
Source organism: uncultured Erysipelotrichaceae bacterium (assembly GCA_946622165.1). Classification (GTDB taxonomy): domain Bacteria; phylum Bacillota_I; class Bacilli_A; order Erysipelotrichales; family Erysipelotrichaceae; genus Bulleidia. Next base: position 31,513 of record CAMOPG010000004.1, on the reverse strand, counting down.
CCTTTCCGTCAAGATGTTCAACAGCTTCGTATACGGCAAGGCACTGGATTCACTGATCATCGGTATCATATGCGCGATCTGCACAGGACTGATGAAAATGCCGTATGCTGTACTGATATCGTTCGTGATCGGAATTACGAATATGATTCCGGTATTCGGACCTTTTATCGGAGCGATTCCCTGTATTTTTATCCTGCTGATCATCAGCCCGTATAAAGCACTGGAGTTCAGTATCTTCGTGCTGATCCTCCAGCAGATCGATGGAAATATTATCGGTCCGAGGATCCTTGGTGATTCTCTGGGACTGCCTGCATTGTGGATCATGTTCGCCATCATTATCGGCGGTGCCACATTCGGGATCGTCGGTATGTTCCTTGGTGTGCCGATCTTCTCTGTCATCTACTATCTGGTATCGAACAGAGTCAACCAGGCTTTGAGAGAAAAACGAATACATATCGAATAACGAAAATGAACAGCAGAAATGCTGTTTTTTTCAGGCATCAAAAAAATTCCCTGTTTCAGGGAATTTTAATGATCGGTCAGAGGCCGAACAGCATATCTTCATATGAAGGAATATGATAGAAGCGGTCAGAAGCGATGGATTCATATGCATTGACATACTGTCTGATCTCATCCATCAGCGGACAGACTTCATTGTAGAGTTCGATGCCTGTGTCGATGTTCTTCGCTTTCTTTGTTTTTGCGGCATAGACCTGATTCAGCTGATTCAGACCGCCGTATACTTTATCGATCAGTTCAGAGATATTTGTGACTCTGTCTTTGATATAGACAGGTGCTGTATCTCCTGCAGCGTTGCAGGCATTGTTGTAGAATGTCAGTTCTTCCGTCATTGCAGGAAGGACTTCTTCATTGATCATTTTGGTCAGCGTACGGACTTCAATGCCGATCTTATGAATGTATTCTTCGATATAGATCGCTTTTCTGGCAGCCAGTTCGGTTTTCGTATAAACACCCAGTTCTGTCAGCAGGGAAACAGTATCCGCACGGTCCAGGATCTTGTAGGACTCTACGGAAGAACGGATGTTCGGAAGACCGCGCCGCTCTGCTTCCCTGACCCAGCTTTCTGAATAACCGTCACCTGAGAACAGGATCTTGTTATTCTCCTGCAGGATCGTACGGCAGATATCCAGTGCTTTCGCTCTGACGTCCTGCAGATACTTGATGCCTTCCAGTTCTGCAGCGATGTCATTCAGCGTTTTTGCCATGATGGAATTCAGGATCGTGTTGGTCATTGATGCGGACATGGATGAACCGAGCATACGGAATTCAAACTTGTTTCCTGTAAATGCGACCGGTGAAGTACGGTTGCGGTCGTTGTTGTCACGCGGAATATAGGAAAGACCGGATATCGGGTTGAATTCCCGCGGATCTTTTGTGATATCTGTTTTCTTTCCTTTGACCAGATCTGTCAGGATACGTTCAATATACTCGCCCAGATAGATTGAAACGATTGCCGGAGGAGCTTCATTGGCGCCAAGTCTGTGGTCGTTTCCTGCACATGATGCAGACATTCTCAGCAGTTCCGGATATGTATTGACCGCTTTGATGAATGCACAGATAAATACGAGGAAACGGACATTTTCCGAAGGCTTTTCACCCGGAGAGAACAGATTCTGTCCGTTGTCCGTGATGATCGAATAGTTGTTGTGTTTTCCTGAACCATTGATCCCGTCAAACGGTTTCTCATACAGCAGACATGCAAGACCATGCTTTTCTGCTGTTTTCCTCAGCACGTCCATCATCAGCTGATTCTGGTCGACTGCGATATTGCATTCTGTAAATACAGGAGCGATCTCAAACTGACCGGGTGCTACTTCGTTATGCTCTGTTTTGGAATAGATGCCGAGTTTCCAGAGCTCTTCGTTGACATCCTTCATAAACGCGGTAACTCTTACCGGTATAGAACCGAAATAATGGTCATCGAGTTCCTGTGCTTTCGGAGCCGGTGCACCAAACAGTGTTCTGCCTGTCAGCTTCAGATCTCTGCGTGCTTCAAACGCAGCACGGTCGATCAGGAAGTATTCCTGCTCCAGTCCGACTGATGCATTGCAGGATCGTACATCTTTATCACCAAGCAGGTTGACAACACGGGTCGCTGCATGGCTCATCGCTTTGACGGATTTCAGAAGCGGATCTTTCTTATCCAGAGACTCACCGTTGTATGAAACAAACACGGTCGGTATGCATAATACGTTGTCCCTGATAAATACCGGGGATGTCACATCCCAGTATGTGTATCCTCTTGCTTCAAAGGTAGCGCGGAGACCGCCGCTCGGAAAACTGGACGCATCCGGCTCGCCTTTGATCAGGTTCTTGCCTGAAAAATGTGTGATCGGTTCGTTGTTTTCGCCCGGGTCGATAAACGCGTCATGCTTTTCAGCTGTGCCGCCGGTCATAGGCTGGAACCAATGGGTATAATGAGTAGCTCCTTTTTCCAGAGCCCAGCGTTTCATTGCATGAGCAATCGCATCCGCGGTCTGTCTGTCCAGCAGAGATTCATTGCATACAGTCTTTTTCCACTGACTATATACGGGTTTCGGAAGACGTTCACGCATTTCGGTTTCGTTGAATACCATAGAGCCGAAATTCTCAAAAGGCTTTTCCATACGACTTTCTCCTTTTCACGTACTATATAAAATCAATTTTTGCTCTCTGCGTCAATAAAAAACCGCCAAAATATGAATAAAAAATATAAAATCAGCATATTTCTGAAAAATAATTGGAAAAACAGAAAAAAATCCGAAGATAAACGCTGAATATCGAAATTAAAAAATGATGTCTTCCGACATCATATCATTGATCAAAACCAATAGTTTCCGGCATTCTCGCCTTCGGATTCAGCTTCCATGACCACTTTGGTGACTTCCGGAACTTCTTCCATCAGGATCGACTGGACACCTTCACTGATATCCGTACTGGCCATAAAGCATCCTGCACAAGCACCGATCATTCTGACCGTAACAACTCCATCCTGGAAGTCGACAAGCTGTATATCACCGCCGTCCTGACGAATATAGGGACGGATCCTGTTGATCGTTGCCTCGATCCTTTCAAGCAGATCAGCAGAAACTTCATTCTGTTCAACTGACTGTTGATTCTCACTCATTTCAATATCCTTCTTTCTCAAAATGTGTAATGGTAGAAAAGCGATATGCAGCATCCAAGACAGATACCACCGATAACTTCTACCCATTTATGCCCGAGGACATCCTTGATCTTGACGCTGTAGATCGGATCATCAAACTCCGTATTCAGTGTCTCCTGAACATCCTTCACCAATTGTTGCGTAATTTTAATGTTTTGTCCACTATAATACCTCACGTTGGCTGCGTCATAGATGACGATGACAGCCAGCGTCAGGGATATCGCAAATATCGTGGAACTGAAGTGTTCCTGCAGGCCAACAGAAAGTGCAAGCGCACTGACAAGCGCACTGTGGGAACTCGGAAAACCGCCCGAATCAAAAGCCATTTTCCATTTCCATACGTGTTTCCGGAAATAGTATATAAACGGTTTTATAAACTGAGCCAGAATACCTGCTGTGATAGCTGACCAGAACGGGAACATTGCTCGTATACCCATATCTTTACCTCGCGCACCAAAGTATAGCATATTTTCATGCCGCTGTGATACAATCTGTAAGGCATGAAAGGATAGATATGACTTATCAGATCGGACAGACAGTAGAAGGGAAAATCACAGGCATACAGCCATACGGTGCGTTTGTGTCTTTGGACAGAAATACAAGCGGTCTGATCCACATCTCGGAGATCAGCGATGGATATGTCAGGGATATATCAAGGTTTGTAAATGTCGGTGATATCGTGAAAGTCAAGATCATTGACTTTGATTACAACACCAGACAGGCAAGACTTTCTCTGAAAGCACTGCAGAGAAGCAGGGCACGTTCATATCACCGCCCGATCAATACCAGACGGGCGTCTCTGCCTGAAATGAAGATCGGCTTTTCATCGATTGCGGACAGACTTCCGAAATGGATCGCTGAAGCGAAAAAAAAGATCGAAGACGATGCAGATTAAAAAGGACAGCGGCTGCTGTCCTTTTGTAATCAGCTGAATGAATCAAGAATTTCTTTCGCAGTATCCTTGCCGTCTTTGACAGCCAGTCCGATGTTTTTCGGACCGGTATAAGCGTCACCTGTGATATACACATTTTCAACGGTGGATTTGTGAGTATCCGTTCTGTCAACACCTTCAAATGCACTGAAGTCTACACGCTGACCGATCGCCGCAACAACGAGATCACAGTCGAACTCATATTCGCTTCCCGGGATCTCGATCGGCCTTCTTCTGCCTGAAGCATCCGGTTCGCCAAGCTCCATTTTTACGATATGCACACCCTTGACTTTTCCGTTTTCATCCAGGATCAGATCCTTGATGTTCTCCAGATATTCGAACTTCACGCCGACAGCCATGTTGTCCTTGATCTCTTTCTTGGACGCAGGCATTTCAGCTTCACTTCTTCTGTAGATGATGCGTACATCCGGCAGGATCCTTGCAAGGGAAGCTGAGCAGTCCATTGCAACATTTCCGCCGCCCCATACAACAGCCTTGTGATATCTGTTCTTGTATTCTTCGTGCTTTTTCAGAATGTTCAGGTTATAAAGAAGCGTCAGTCCAGCTTCATAGCCGTCGCCTTCCATTCCGAATTTGTTTTCGACCTGCGCGCCGATACCGATCAGAACTCTGTCATATTTGTTTCTCAGTTCTTCAAAGGTAATGTCTTTGCCGACCGTTGTGTTCATATGGAATGCAACACCGAGCTCATCAAGCTCTGCCTTGAGTTTTGCAATGAATCCTTTCGGCATGCGGAAATCAGGAATACCTGTATATATCGCACCGCCGACTTCTGCTTCCTTTTCGTAAATATCAACTTTGATTCCTTCTGAAGCGAGTACTTTAGCCGCATTCAGATTAGCCGGACCAGCGCCGACCATAGCAACAGTTTTGCCTTCAAATCCCACAGTAATCACCTCGTTCTATACTTCCATATATATTGTATTCCACTCATGTGTGAAAAACAAAGGCTTTTATACAAGCTGATGTTGTAAAAAACAGAACTTCGCAGATACAATGAAACCGTAAAACGGGAGGCTGAGTATGAACGCACTGGAGAAAAACAGACTGATCATCAATGAGGCTGATGATGAACTGGTAAAACTGTTTGAAAAACGCATGCACGCTGTTAAGGAGATCCTGGCATATAAAAAGGAAAACGGACTGCCTGTTCTGGATGCTTCGCGCGAAGCAGACAATATTGCAAGAAACTGTGCCAAAGTACAGGATGAAGAACTGAAGAAGTATTTCAGAAGATGGTATGAGGAAACGATGGCGGTTTCCCGTGCATATCAGGAAGATCTTCTTGAAAGAAAATGAAAAAGTTTTCGGAATATTCTGACTGATATTTACTTCTGTTTTCATGCTGCATTGACTTTCCTTTTTATAGGCCGTAAGATGCAGCTAAACCGATGACCGGGAGATCAAACATGTGGACAGCTCCAAGAGAGTGAGGGTTGGTGAGAGCCTCGCAGTGTTGCAGCATGCAAATGGACCCGTGAGGGCCTGATGAACGCACAGCAAGTATTCAGGACGCAATGTCAGCGTTAAATGACAGGAAATGTGATTGCATTTTCGAAGAGAGAGCCGGATCATAGGATCCAATGGCTAAAAAAGGTGGTATCGCAGGCTTACGCTTGTCCTTTTACGGACAGGCTTTTTTGTTTCAGAACAACCGCTTGAGAAAATGCACAGGGAAAAGGAGGAAGATCACATGAAAAAGGCAATGACAACAATTCTTTCTGCAGCAGCATTACTGATCATGACAGGCTGTTCATCCGCTTCCGCTCCGGAAGGAGCTCAGACTTCCGTACAGGAGACTTCAGCTTCAGAACCTGCAGAGACAGGATCATACAGAGTCGCCGTCGTCAAGCAGCTGGACCATGCGTCTCTGGATGAGATTGCAAATGCAGTAACGGCACAGCTGGATGCGATCGCTGAAAAAGAAGGCATAACGATCGAATATGATGTCTATTCCGGACAGAATGACCAGACTGTTCTGAAGCAGATCGGTGATCAGGCGGTCAGCGATCAGGTAGATGCGATCATTCCTGTCGCTACGCTGGCAGCAGTTACGATGACTGCCTGCGCAGAAGAAAGCGGCATCCCCGTGATCTTTGCGGCTGTATCCGATCCGGACAGCGCACAGCTGACAGACATCGATTATGTCAGCGGCACCAGTGATGCATTGAATGCCGAACAGATCATTGACATGATGATCGCTCAGGATCCTGAACTGAAGACAGTCGGACTTCTTTACAGCAAAAGTGAGACGAATTCCCAGAAACCGATCGCAGACGCAAAGGCCTATCTTGATGGAAAAGGAATTCAGTATGTTGAAGCAACCGGCAATACAAGAGATGAAGTCATTGCGGCAGTTTCCTCACTGATCGCTTCTGATGTCGGCGCGATCTTCACACCGACTGACAATGTGATCATGGATGCAGAGCTGACGATCGCCGAAACACTGATCGAAGCAGGTATTCCGCATTATGCCGGAGCAGATTCCTTTGTCAGAAACGGCGCATTCGCTACATGCGGCGTCAATTATACAGATCTTGGAAAACGTACTGCAGACATTGCGTTTGACGCGATCACAAACGGTATGGAAAACCTGGAAGACTATTATCTGATGGATGGCGGCATCGTCACTGTCAATACAGAAACAGCAGAAGCGCTGAGCCGCGGCTATGACATGTTCAGCCAGTATGGCGAGGTCGTGGAAGTAACGACAACTGCCGACTGAATCATAAACAAGAGGACCGGAAATGGTATATATTGTTCAAACAGCACTGCAGCTTGGCTGTATCTATGCACTGGTCGCACTGGCACTGTTCCTGAGCTACCGTATTCTTGATATTGCGGACCTGACAACGGACGGATGTTTTGTGCTGGGCATGGCAGTGTCGGTATCCATGGCTGCCAAAGGCCATCCTATAGCAGGTATTTTCATGGCCATACTCAGCGGAGGATGCGCAGGTTTTGTGACAGCATTCCTTCAGACGAGGATGGGCGTGCCTTCCATTATTGCCGGCATTATTACAAATACAGGCCTTTATACCGTCAATCTGATGGTCATGGGGTGGAGCAGCAGTATCAGCCTGCTGAAGAATGAGACGATATTTACCATGTTCCGTTCCACGGGGATCGGCGGAAGCTGGTATGCGATCCTGCTTTCCGGCCTGATCATCCTTCTGTGCATGGCTGTCATGCGTTGGTTTCTCTCGACCAGGCTCGGACTCTCGATCAGGGCTGCCGGAGACAACCGTGACATGGTATCCACTTCTTCCATCGATCCGCGCCGTATGATCACGATCGGCCTGTTTCTGTCGAACTGCCTGACAGCACTGTCGGGTGCTGTTGCCGGACAGCTCCAGAAATCAGCAGACATCAACGCCGGTACCGGTATTGTTGTGATCGGCCTTGCATCGCTGATCATCGGAGAAACACTGATCCGGGGAAGAAGATCACTGACAAGAAATATTCTTGCCTGTCTTACCGGCAATATCGTTTACCGCATGATCTATGCGATGATCCTGCAGACAAGGGTCATTCCCATCGAGTGCCTGAAGCTCATGACAGCTTTGATCGTAGCGCTGTCCATCAGTGCGCCGTATATCAGCAGCAGCGTGAAACTCAAAAACAGAGCAAGAAGGGAGACAGGTCATGCTTGAGATCCAGCATCTGACAAAGGTATTCAATGCCGGTACCGTCAATGAAAAAAGAGCGGTCACAGATCTTTCCCTGACAGTCAATGACGGCGACTATATTACGATCGTCGGCTCCAACGGTGCCGGAAAATCCACGCTGTTCAATGCCATAGCAGGTGTATTCACGCCTGACTCAGGCAGGATCATGCTGGACGGAAACAATATCACGTTTGAACCTGATTACAAACGCTCTGTTTATATCGGCAGGATGTTTCAGGATCCTTTGAAGGGCACCGCACCTCATATGTCGATCAAAGAGAATCTTGCGCTGGCTTATCTGCGTGCCGGCAACCCGAGACCCTTGTCCCGGATCAGCAGAAAAGATGAAGAGCTGTTCCGTGACCAGCTGAAGATGCTGGAAATGGGCCTGGAAGACCGCATGAATACACCGGTCGGAACACTTTCCGGCGGGCAGAGGCAGGCGCTGACACTTCTGATGGCAACGATCGTTCCGCCGAAACTGCTTCTGCTGGACGAACATACTGCGGCACTGGATCCGGCTGCCGCAAACAAAGTCATGGAACTGACAAACAGGATCGTTTCAGAACATCATATGACATGCATGATGATCACACACAATCTGAAGCAGGCAATGCAGACGGGAAACCGTACATTCATGATGAAGGACGGACAGATCGTTCTGGACCTGCAGGGTGAGCAGCGGAAAAACCTGACGATCGAAGATCTGCTGAGAATGTTCAGGGAAGGTACAAATGAGGAGTTTGACAACGACCGTATATTATTGTCAGAATAATAGCGGTAGATCATATGGCAGATAAAAAAACAAATGCAATGCGTATCCTGGACAGTGAAGGGATCACGTACACAGTACATACTTATGATGCGTCAGACGGGATCGTCGACGGCGTAACAGCTGCGAAGAAACTTGGTCAGGACCCGGACCAGGTGTTCAAAACACTTGTGACCAGAGGGAATGACCGGCAGTTTTATGTCTTTGTGGTCCCGGTAAAAGAAGAACTAGATCTGAAGGCCTGCGCACGAAGCGTTGATGTGCGCAGTGTAGAGATGATCCATGTCAAAGAGCTCCTGGGAATTACCGGGTATATCCGGGGAGGATGTTCTCCTGTCGGCATGAAAAAACAGTTCCGTACGGTATTTGACGAAACTGTTCTGCTGTTTGACCGTATATTTGTATCAGGCGGACGGATCGGAACACAGATCGAAGTGGCTCCGGAGGATCTCCTCAGGATCACCGGTGCTTCAACTGCAGCGATCATACGGGAATAACGGGTATCATCCCGTTTTCTTTTTGCCGCGCTGTATATTTCCCGTAATATCCAGGACGACCAGGATCAGCACATAGCACAGGAACGCCCCGAACAGAAAACCGCTTCCGTCAATGGCCATGTCTGAGAACTGCATGCTGCGGCCTTCCGTAAAATGCTGGATCACTTCATCTCCGGCCGGTATTGCGATCAGAAACAGTACGAAGTTCAGGAATCTGCTCGGCATCAGCGGACAGATATGCATCGCCAGGGATACAAGAAAGCCAAGACCGGCAAATTCCGTGAAGTGCGCAAGTTTCCGCACATAATGATGCACGGTATAAAAGTCGGACGCATAAAGCCCGAATCTTGAGATGTGATTCAGGATCCAGACAGTCACGCCGGATGACATCTTTGAAGACAGTTCGGCAACCATCATGGAGTTCCTGAAGATCATATAGATATAAAGGCAGACCAGGATCCAGATCCACCAATAACGATAACGCTTCATGTTTCACCTCGTTCCCGGTATCATACCACAAAGTACAAACACATGATATAATGTCTGCTATGCTTAACGAGAGATCAAAGTTTAAGATTTATGAGGTCTGCATGGTGATCATCGGTACTTTCATGGTTGCACTGGCAGTTGAAATGTTTATTATTCCTTATAATATATTATCCGGCGGTGTAGCAGGTATTGCCGTAGCCATCAGTCCTCTGATCCATATTGACGAGACGCTGATCGCAAACGTACTGGTCGTAGGACTGCTGTTTGCCGGCGGAGCTGTACTAGGCAAGCAATTCTTTCTGGAGACATTTCTGTCTTCACTGATCTATCCGGTCTTTACAAGCATGCTGACGAAGATGATAACCGTACCGGCAGTAGACCCGATCCTTGCAAGCTTCTATGGAGGACTTCTTGGAGGCATTGGCGTCGGACTGGTCGTACGTGCGGGTGCATCGACCGGAGGAATGGATATTCCGCCGCTGATCGTACACAAACTGACGGGCATCAAGCTGTCTGTGCTGATCAGCATTACCGATGCATTGACAGTCATGCTGGGATTTGCGGCATATGATCTGTCCGCTGTTCTGCTCGGACTGATCTCGGTATTCTCAACAGGCTGGGCCGTCAGCAAAGCTCTGTCATTCGGTGAGGGTTCCGTTTCCAAATCAGTCCAGGTCATATCACCGCACTGGCAGGAGATCTACCGTCAGATCGATATTCAGCTGGGCAGAGGTGCAACGGTACTGGAAGCGCATGGCATGTATCAGATGGAAAAACGTCCGGTCCTGCTGTGTGTTGTCGGACAGAAACAGTATGCTGAACTGCTGAAGATCATCAATGATATTGATCCGTCTGCTTTTGTGATCACGACAGACGCAACTGATATGCACGGAGAGGGATTCACATATGGATTCCATCTCTAGCCAACAGGTAAGAATATGTTCTATAATATGGATTATTACGGAGGTGCCTGATGATCGAATGTACCCATGTTTATAAGAAATACCGTAATGGTACAAATGCGCTCTATGACATCAACCTGAATGTAGCTCAGGGAGAGTTTGTATATATTATCGGACCTACGGGTTCCGGAAAAAGTACTCTGATCAAATTGCTGGACGGCGAAGAGATCCCCACCAAAGGAACAGTCGGCGTCATCGGTATAGATGTCGGAAAACTGCGCCATTCCAAAGTTCCCATTTACCGCAGAAACATCGGTGTTGTATTTCAGGATTACAGACTGCTTCCCAGCAAAACAGTATTTGAAAATATTGCTTATGCGCTGGAAGTTATCAACATGAAAAAAGACCTGGTCCGCAGAAGGACCAGAGAAGTTATGAACCTGGTCGGTCTGGATGACAAAGCCAATTCTTTCCCGAATCAGCTGTCAGGCGGCCAGCAGCAGAGAGTGGCGATCGGACGTGCGATTGCAAACCGTCCGAAGCTTTTGATCGCGGACGAGCCGACAGGAAACCTGGACCCGGCAATGTCCGATGAGATCATGTCGCTCCTGGAAAAGATCAACCGTGAATACGGTACGACCGTCCTCATGGTCACTCATGATCTGACACTCGTCAACAAGCACAGAAAGCGCACAATTGTTCTGGAACACGGACATGTTGTAGCCGATCTGGCGGAAGGAGGTTATGTACAGCATGATCAGTAGGATATTCCGCCCGCTCAAGGAGGGCTTCCGCGGTGTCATCAGACACGGAGCCATGTCATTGTCCAGTGCTACAGCCGTTACTCTGACTCTGATCATTGTCGGACTGTTCCTGATCTTTACAGTTAATGTCAATCAGATGACAGAAGGCATGGAACAGACGGTAACGATCTCGGTGCAGATCAACCACGACCACGAATCAGCTGAACAGGAAGACAAGCTTGCTATGGAGATCAAGGCGATCGAAGGAGTAGGCTCGGTCACCTATTATACAAAGGATGAGGAATTCCAGTTCTATCTGGACAGTTTTGAAGACGAAGAAACAAAGGAAGTCTTTGAACCGTTCCGTGATGACAACCCGATGCACGATGCATTCTATATTGAAGTCAAAGACGGCACACAGCTGGAAGAGATCGCCAAGAAGATCGAAGAGCTTGACGGCGTCTACAAAGTTGCTTTCGGCGGACAGAGTGCTGTCCAGCTGATCAGTATGCTCAGGACCATCCGTATTGCCGGCGGCGTGCTCGCTTTGGCACTCTCGCTGCTTGCGGTATTCCTGATCCAGAATACGATCAAACTGACGATCCTTGCACGTGCAGATGAGATCGCGATCATGAGAAATGTCGGCGCCAAAAACGGATTTATCCGTGCTCCGTTCGTTGTGGAAGGCGCTCTGATCGGTGCGCTCGGCTCATTGATCCCGATGGCACTGATCTACTACGGCTACAGATATCTCTATGATGTTACGGGAGGATATATCGTCAGCAAGATGTTTACATTGATCCCCGCAAAGCCGTTTGCACTGTATGCTGCATTGGTACTGCTCGGACTCGGCGTGCTTGTCGGTCTGATCGGTTCCTTCTTCTCTGTCAATAAGTACCTGAGGTGGAAACGATGAAAAAGAAAGCTGCTAAAACTTTATTGGCAGCTTTATTGGCATTTGCTGTGATACTGCCCGTACAGGCCGAAGATGATTTTTCTGATGTCACTTACTGGACGGAACTGTGTACGAAAGACCAGAGTCTGGACAGAGCACAGAGGCAGTCCTGCAATGCATTCATGGAATACATGCAGGATCAGAGCTCTGTTCTGAGCGAACGCGTGAAAGAGATCGATGCCAAGAAAGCAGAGATCTCATCCAATATTCTTGTCTATGCCAGGAAAGTCTCCGAATATCAGACACAGGCTGATGCGATGACGGTCGAGATCAACAATCTGACTGCAGAGATCACCGAGCTGAATACGGATATCGGCATTAAGGAAAAAACAGTCTCCGAGCACCAGGCAGAGATCGAAAAAGATGAAGCAGAGATCGGAGCAGCCAAAACAAAGATACTGGAGAGAATTGAATCAGCGCAGAGTACGATGCGCCTGAACCAGTATCTGGATATTCTGATGGGAGCGAATTCTTTTGATGACCTGATGAGGATCGCCAGCGGTCTGAAGGACATCATGCTGTATGACGAAGTAACGATCAGAGAGCTGAGCTCATCCATCGATGCTTTGAACCAGGAAAAAGAAAAGCTCCAGACGGAGATCACGGAACTTGCTTCAAAAAAGGAAACGCTCGCTGCGAAGAAAAACGAACAGGTCACCAAACAGACGGAACTCCTGGCATTGAGCTATCAGGCTCAGGTCATTGAAGATGAATTCCGCAAACAGAAAGTCGATCTGGAAGCGGAAGGCAACAGGATCGCAGGCGATATTGAAGCGATCAAGAAAAAGATGGCAGAGATCGCCGAACATCTGAGGGAAGTCGTTGCAGCCAACGGGTTCACATTCCCGATCGTCGGCGGATCGCTCAGTACCGGCGGCGGTACATGGCATTATGCTGCAAGCTTCGGCGGAGGCGTGCATCTGGGGAATGATATCCAGTGCAGACTCGGCTCCGATGCTGTAGCGATCGGAAACGGCGTTGTGCTGAAAACAGCAGACGGCTGCGGATACGGTTATCTCGGCAATGGCTGCGGCGTCGCCAACGGCGGCACATGGGGCGGCGGCAATCAGCTGTATCTGCTCGTTAAGATCAACGGAGGCCTGTATGCCTGCAAATATATCCATCTGCTGGCAGGATCGTTTGTTGTCCAGAAGGGTGATATCGTGCAGGCGGGGCAGAAACTTGCCAAGACAGGTTCATCAGGCAACAGTACCGGCCCGCACTGCCATTTTGAGATCTATTATCTGGGCAGCGCAGACAATTTCGCCAATTATGCACAGAACTGGAACGGCGATATGGCGTTCGGCTGCGGCTGGGGCTCTGCCGCACTGGCAAATACCTGTGACAGAAACGGCAACAAGGCACCATGCAGAGTTCGGCCAGAGGATGTCTACGGCGGCTGATAAAGAACTTTGAGCAGACGATGTCTGCTCAGTTTTCTGAAGAAGGTGAAGTATTATGAGTGAAATAAAGAATTCAGACAAAGCAAACAGGGCAGAGACGAGAAACCTGCGCCGTTCAAACAGAAGAATGAAGACATGGCTGGTGATCCTGCCGGTTTTCCTGTTCCTGCTGGGATGGCTGCTGGGATCATTTGTACCGCTCCCGTTCAGTCAGGCCGCATCACAGACGGTCAACAATGTGATCCCTCTGAGCTCTGATGAAAAATTCGAAAACATCCTGCAGATCATGACTAAGGACTGGTTCTTTGCGGATGAGATTGAGGATGTCACGGGCGTTCTTCAGGACAACGCATACTACGGTATGACAAGCAATGAGATCGATCCGCATACAGCTTATATGTCATCGGAAGAGATCACAAACTTTACTCAGTCGATCAACCGCAATTTCATCGGCATCGGTGTCCAGTTCCGTTCAACAGCCGATGGTCTGCATGTTGTGGAACGCGTCATCCGGAATACGCCTGCCGAAGAGTACGGCGTGCAGGCCGGCGACATCATATATGCAGTGGAAGGCGTCAATGTCAGCGGCATGACATCGACAGAAGTGGCTGATCTTGTCAAAGGTGAAGAAGGAACTCCGGTCACGATCGATTTTCTGCGCGGGGGAAAGACCGTTACGCTGAAGATCATCCGCCGGGCGATCAGTTCCACGACATACGGGCAGCTTCTGGATGAGCAGACCGGTTATCTGGAGATACAGCAGTTCGGAGAAACGACAGGCGACGAATGCAGAACGATCATGGAAGAGTTTGTCAGCCGCGGTATTACCCGGGTAATTATTGACCTGCGTGATGACGGAGGCGGTTATCTGAGCGCACTGCAGAATGTCATGGGCTGTTTCGTGGAAGACGGAACGGTCGTCATGCGCCAGGAATACTCGGACGGAACGGTTACCGAGATCAAATCACACGGCAAACCTTTTGAGCAGATCGAAAAATGCGTGCTGCTGATCAATGCGAATACAGCCAGTGCTGCCGAAGTATTTACGCTGGCGATGAAAGAACTGAGACCTGAAACGGAAACAGTCGGCGTGCTGAGCTACGGCAAGGGTACTGTCCAGATCACAAGGATGTTTGATGACGGATCTGCTTTGAAATATACGACTTCCAAGTGGACATCACCTTCCGGCGTATGGGTCAATAAAGTCGGCATTACACCGGATCATGAAGTCAAACAGCATGATGTTTATTACGAAACATTCCCGGCGATCGAAGACGGAGAAGAATTCGGCGTTGATTCCGTGTCTGACTTCACGAGACTGACGCAGGTGTCCCTGGATTTCCTTGACTATGAAATTGACCGTACCGACGGATATCTGTCTGAAAACACATCTGCATGCATCCTCGAATATCAGAAAGAACATGACCTGGAAGTGACCGGAACAGTCAATGCACAGACATATAAGGCAGTCCTTTCCCAGGTGATCCTCTCCTTCAGCAAGCTTGATGAAAGAGATTATCAGCTGACAAAGGCTATGGAGGTCATTCATGAGTGAGAAAAGTTTTGAACTGGTCTCACCGTTTAAACCGACAGGTGATCAGCCGCAGGCGATCGCACAGCTGGTACAGGGGATCAGGGACGGAAAGAAGCAGCAGGTGCTGGAAGGCGCTACCGGAACAGGCAAAACATTTACCATGGCCAACATCATCCAGCAGGTACAGCGCCCGACACTGGTGTTTTCCCATAACAAAACACTGGCCGGTCAGCTTTATTCCGAGTTCAAGGAACTGTTCCCGAAGAACCGTGTCGAATTCTTCGTTTCCAACTTTGATTATTATCAGCCGGAGGCATATGTGCCGAAGTCTGATATGTATATTGAAAAGAATGCCGATATCAATGAGGAACTTGATATGTTCCGTGAGTCGACACTGAATTCACTGCTTGAGCGCAGGGATACGATCGTTGTTGCATCGGTTGCCTGCATTTATGCGGCAAGTGATCCGGTACAGTACAAAGATATGTTCTTTACGGTGCGCCTGGGTGAAACTTATGACCGCAACGCGCTGCTGCGCAAGCTCATCGAGCTGCAGTACACAAGAAATGATATCGAACAGTCCAGAGGCACGATCCGCGTGCGCGGTGATGTCATTGAACTGACGCCGTCTTATACAGACCAGTTCAATATCAGGATCGAAATGTTCGGGGATGAGATCGACAGGATCACAGAGGTCGATCCGGTGACTGCGAAAACATTGAATGCATACCAGTTCTACAATATCTTCCCGGCAAGCGGCTACGCCAGATCCAGAGAAAGCATGCTGAGGGCATGCGACGGTATCGAAGCAGAACTGGAAGAACGCCTGAAATACTTTGAACAGGAAGGAAAGCTGCTTGAAAAGCAGAGACTTGAACAGAGAACAAGGTTTGATCTTGAAGCTCTGAGAGAAAACGGATACTGTCCCGGCATTGAGAACTATTCCATGCATATTGACGGACGTGTCCCCGGTCAGAGACCGTGGAATCTGTTTGACTATTTCCCGAAGGATTATCTGATCTTTGTGGATGAGTCGCATGCGTCGCTGCCGCAGATCAGAGGTATGTATAACGGAGACAGACAGAGAAAGGAAACACTTGTTCAGTATGGTTTCCGTCTGCCCTCAGCGTTGGAAAACCGTCCGATGCGCTTTGAAGAATTCGAGGGAATGATCAATCAGGTCATTTACTGTTCGGCTACACCCGGAGATTATGAACTGAATCAGGTCGATCATCAGGTCGTTGAACAGGTCATCCGTCCGACAGGACTTCTGGATCCCAAGATCACAGTCAAGCCGACGCACGGACAGGTAGATGATATCTGCGAAGCGATCGACAAGCGGATCGCCCGCAATGAGCGTGTGCTGATCACAACGCTGACAGTCCGCATGGCGGAGGATCTTACCGCATATCTGAAGGAAAGAGGCTATCAGGTCGCTTATCTGCACCATGAGACCAAGACACTGGAGAGAACGGAAGTCATCAGAAATCTGCGTCTTGGCAAAGTGGATGTCATTGTCGGCATCAACCTGCTGAGAGAAGGTCTTGATATTCCGGAAGTATCGCTTGTCTGCATTCTGGACGCAGATAAAGAAGGATTCCTGAGATCTCAGAGATCACTGATCCAGACGATCGGACGTGCAGCCAGAAACGCCAACGGTGAAGTCTATATGTATGCGGACAACATCACGGAATCCATGAGGTTCGCGATCGATGAGACCAACCGCAGGCGCGGCATCCAGGAAGCGTACAATACAGCACACAATATCGTGCCCAAAACGATCATCAAACCGGTGGAGGAAGCGATACGCGGCAAAGAGACCAAGGCTATGGCTGCAGACTATCTGAAGCGCAAGTCCAAGATGTCAAAACAGGACAAAGCCGCCATGATTGCAGGTATTGAACAGGAAATGAAAGAAGCCGCAAGGATCCTTGACTTCGAACGTGCAGCCGAACTCAGAGACATGCTGTTCGAGCTGAAATCAGAAGACTAAAGCATGATATCTTCTTAACAATCAGTCTAAAATACGATAAAATTACAGTACGAACACTTTATCTTAGGAGGATATTTCATTATGGTAATGGTAAGTGCTACAGAAATGGTCAAAAAGGCTCATGAAGGCCACTATGCGATTGGTGCTTTCAACATCAACAACATGGAATGGACAAAAGCTATTCTTGCTGGCGTTCAGAAGGCTAATTCCCCTGTTATGCTGCAGGTTTCCGAAGGCGCAGCTAAATACATGGGCGGCTACAAGACAGTTGTTGACATGGTAAGAGATCTCCATGATTTCATGGGAATCACTGTTCCGGTTGCTCTGCATCTTGACCACGGCACATATGAAGGCGCAAAAGCCTGCATCGAAGCTGGATTCACAAGCGTTATGTTCGACGGCTCCCACTATGGAATCGAAGAGAACATTGCTAAATCAAAGGAAATCATTGAACTCGCTCATTCCAAAGGCGTATCCGTTGAATGCGAAGTAGGCGGTATCGGCGGAACAGAAGACGGCGTTACTTCCAACGGCGAACTGGCTGACCCTGCAGAGTGCAAGGCAGTTGCTGACCTCGGTGTTGACTTCCTGGCAGCAGGCATCGGCAACATCCACGGTGTATATCCTGAGAACTGGGCAGGACTGAACTTCGAACGTCTGGGCGAAATCGATGAAGCTATCGGACACAAGCCGATTGTTCTCCACGGCGGTTCCGGTATCCCTCAGGATCAGGTCAAGAAAGCTATCACACTCGGCGTTTCCAAGATCAACGTCAACACAGACCTGCAGATCGTATTTGCTGAAGCTACAAGAGCTTACATCGAAGCTGGCAAAGACCGTGCAGGCAAGGGCTACGATCCTCGTAAACTCCTGAAACCGGGTGCTGATGCAATCACAGAGAAAGTTGTTGACATGGTCACAACATTCTTCGGATCTGCTGACAAGGCTTAATTATCCGATCATTTCAAAGCAGAAAGCTGTCTGAAACGGCAGCTTTTTTCGTTGAGAAGCTCTGAAGCAGAAAAAGCAATCAGCTGGTTTTCAGCACAGGCATTTTTCTGATACGATTCTTTATGCAGGAAAGGGGCCCGAATATGAAAAAACAGATCAAGCTGATCCTTGCGGATATTGACGGGACATTGCTGAACAGCAATCATGAAGTGACAGAAAAGACAAGAACTGCCATCGGAAAACTGAAAGATAAAGGTATTCTGTTCGGGATCGCGACCGGACGTTCTCCGTATGCTGTGAAGCATCTGCTGAAGGAATGGGGACTGGAAAATGATACTGCCCTGATCATGGGATTCAACGGAGGCAGTGTGATGGATATGCGTACCGGAGAAATGATATCGGTACTCAGACTCAGCGGTCAGGCGATCCCGCAGATCCAGAAGGACCTGGAAGGGTTTGATTATAATATCGGCATGTATGAGGGAGAAACATTCAAAGCGATGATCGATGATGAAAAGGCCAGAAGGATCGCCCTCAGCAATCGTTTTGAATTTATTCAGGATGATTTCTCTGGCTATATCGATAAAGAGATGGGAAAACTGCTGGTCATTGCGGACAAGGAAGAAATGGACAGGATCGTCAGTCATTATGAGACGCTTCCTCCTTCACCGCTGTACCATACGTTCCGTTCTGCTCCGATCCTGCTGGAATGCGTGAATCCCGAGCTGTCGAAATCCAGAGGCATTCAGCTGATGCTGGAACATATGGATCTGAAACCGGAAGAACTGATGACGTTCGGAGATGCCATGAATGATTTTGATATGATCCGTGACTATGTCGGTGTTGCGATGGCGAACGGCGATGAACGTGTGAAGGCAGTAGCTTCCTTCGTTACACTGTCAAATGATGAAGACGGAATCGGCGTTTTCCTGAACGAATATTTCGGTCTGGAAGAGCAGGAGATCTCAGTCGCTGATGATCCGGAACGGGACGACAATATCGGTCAGATCTGCTGAATGATCATGAATTGTTAAAAAGGGGAAGTATCTGCTTTCGGCTGAGTGCTGAAAGTCAGATGTTTCTCTTTTTTGTAAACAGGATTGCGCTTTACAGCAGGATTATCTGCAGAATCAGGCCGGCTGCTGTGGCATAATAAAAACAGAAACAGGGATATCATGTCCTGGAAAGTGAGACGATAATGAAACTGATCATGAACGCAGACGATCTGGGCTACACGCTCGGAAACACCTACGGCATCATTGACGCTTACAGAAACGGTATCGTAAGGTCAACGACAGCGATGTGCAATGAAAACTATATTGAAAAAGCAGCCGAGCTGGTGAAGGACTGCCCTGATCTTGGGGTCGGCGTGCATCTGGTCCTCAGCTCCGGAAGACCTCTGACGGAAAACAAAACCCTGGCAGATGAAAACGGCTTCTTCTACAAAAACAAAGAGGTCAGAGTCCGTGAATTTGATAGTGATGAACTCTAC
This sequence comes from uncultured Erysipelotrichaceae bacterium, assembly GCA_946622165.1. GTDB lineage: Bacteria > Bacillota_I > Bacilli_A > Erysipelotrichales > Erysipelotrichaceae > Bulleidia. The sequence continues at coordinate 11,996 of CAMOPG010000004.1, read as the reverse complement.
AGGGAATGGAAGGCACAGATCGAACGCTTCATTGAGCTGTTCGGACGCATGCCTACACATATCGATTCCCATCACCACGTCCATACATTTACCGATCAGCTGACCGGGATTGCAAAACAACTCGGAAAGGAATACGGGCTTGAACTCAGAAATTACGGATCGTATAAGTTTATTTCCGGATTCTATGGAGAGACCGCAACGGAGGAATGCCTGTTCAGGATCCTGGAAGAACATCAGAATGAAGATATTGAGATCATGTGCCATCCCGGATACTGTGACCGTGATCTGTATACACGCAGTTCCTATTCACTGGACCGTGTCAGGGAAGCTGAACTACTTTGCAGGGACAGTGTGAAACAGTATCTGAAGGATCATCATATTGTTTCCGGACATTATTGATCCTGCAGAATGCTGTGTTTCAACGGTCATGGTTTTTCCTTGGCGAATACAGGGAAATACAGTAAAATACAGGCGGATATGATCAAAGCGATACTATTTGATATGGACGGCATCCTGTTTGACAGTGAACCGTGGTATATGAACGGGACGATCAAATGGATGCGGGAATACGGATACACAGGTGATGATGCGTCTGTCTGGAAGATCCTCGGAACAACGATGGACGAGACTTACAGCATCCTGTATGAACTCCTAGGAGGAAAGATCCCCCGGGACGAACTGATCCGGAGAAATGAACGGTATTTCGGGACCGAGCATCCGATGGACCCGGCAGACCTTGTGTTTCCGGGTGTTCCGGAAACCGTGCACAGACTCCATGATCAGGGATTCCTGATGGCAGTCTGTTCCTCTTCACCGAGGGACACGGTACATGAGGTGCTGGACCGTATCGGCATCACGGACTGTTATGACGTGATCCTCAGCGGAGATGAGAAATTCCCGCCGAAACCCGCACCGGATATCTATCTGACTGCGGCGGAAAAACTGGGCGTGCTTCCGGAGGAATGCATCGTTTATGAAGACAGCTGCCGCGGCATTACTGCCGGAAAGCGGGCAGGCATGACTGTGATCGCCAGACGGGATGACCGTTTCCGTCAGGATCAGTCAGGCGCTGATCATATCGTTGAAGATATTTTTGAGATGGCATCAATCGTGTCAGAGGGAGAGCATATATGCAGGAAATCATCAGAATCCGCGGCAGAAGACCGCTGAACGGCTCGGTAACGATATCGGGTTCCAAAAACGCAACAGTTGCGCTGATCCCGGCCGCAGTTCTGGCCAATGGTCCGGTAACGATCGTCGGAGTACCGGAGATCGCTGACGTAGATAATCTCTCTGAGATCCTCCATATACTGAATGTTGATGTGATCCAGAGAGCAAATGATCATCTGATCATTGATCCGACAAATATGAAAAATGTCAGTCTGGATGACAGTGTCGTTACAAAGCTCAGAGCTTCCTACTATTTTATGGGTGCGCTGCTCGGCAAGTATGGCTATGTCAGGATGAAAATGCCGGGAGGCTGCTACCTCGGCCCCAGACCGATCGATCTGCACATCAAGGGCTTTGAAGCACTGGGTGCGACTGTTGAATATGACAGAGGCTGCTATACGATACAGGCAGATCATCTGCGCGGTGCCAAGATCTTCCTTGACATTGCCAGTGTCGGTGCAACGATCAATATCATGATGGCAGCGGTATACGCTGACGGCAGAACTACGATCGAGAATGCCGCAAGAGAACCGGAGATCATTGATGTGGCTACACTTCTGAACAAAATGGGAGCCAATGTCAGGGGAGCCGGTACGAATGTCATCACGATCGACGGTGTCAGGGAACTGAGCGGCTGCTTCCATGAGATCATTCCCGACCGTATTGAAGCAGGAACATTCCTGATCATGGCTGCCGCATGTGCGGAAGAGATGAAGATCATGAATGTTATTCCGAAACATATAGAAGGTCTGACCAGCAAGCTTCAGGAAATGGGCGCGGATATGGATATCGGCATCGATTCCATTACTGTCAGAAAAACAGACCTGCAGTACAAACCGATCGACGTTACGACCAAGCCGTATCCGGGCTTCGCAACTGACCTGCAGCAGCCGCTGACAGCACTGCTGACACAGGCAAACGGCACAAGCCAGGTCACGGATACAATCTATAAGGAAAGGTTCAAGCACTGTCTGGAACTGCAGAGAATGGGAGCCAATATCGAGCTCACATCCGGCAGCGCATTCATCAAAGGACCTACACAATTATACGGAGACAAAGTGACGGCGACAGATCTCAGGTGCGGGGCCTGCCTCGTCATTGCCGGACTGATCGCTGACGGCACGACAGAGATCCATGATGTTTACCATATCGACCGCGGATATGACAGGATCGATGATAAGCTTCGTGCATTGGGAGCGCATATCAGCAGAACAATGATCGACTGAGTGGTACAGAAATGTATCACTTTTTTGTGCCGTCGAATGAAACTCCTTTCATGTATAAAACAGATAAATTCGCTGGATTAAAATGAAAATAAATACTGGAAAATATACATTTTCACAGCTGTTCGGTATCATAGATTTAACATTCATTTTTTATGCTGCTTGAGGAGCTTCATAAAAACACAATATGTTTATGACCATTGCTGCAAACACAGCGGACTGACTGAATTCCTGCAGAAGCTTGCTCAGAATCATCCTGAGTACTGCAGACTTCAAAGGGTCTCTGCAGCAATGGAACCTTCCGCACCGGGCAATCACAGGAACAGCAGGCACTGAGTGCAGACTGTCCGCGGGCCGGCAGAGCAGAAACATGCGTAAAGCTTGAGAAAGGAACAGCAATATGAATCAGGCAAAAGGAATCTACGATCATTATTTTAAGTATGATGAGATCACATCAGTATTGAAGCAGTATGCACAGGAGTTTCCGGAATACTGCAGACTCTCCTCCATCGGTACGACTCCGGAAAACAGGGAGATCTGGCTGATCGAGATCACAGATCCTTCTACAGGAACTTTTGATGACAAACCGGGATTTGCCGTAACAGCGAATATCCATGCGGGAGAAGTGACGGGAAACTGCTGCGCAATGTACTTCCTGGATACGATCTTCGCCAATCTGACGGAAGAACCGGTCGCATCGCTTCTGAAGAAAACTACCGTGTACTGCATTCCGCGAATCAGTCCGGACGGTTCTGAACTGTATCTGACTACAACAACGATGCTCAGAAGCGTTCCGAGATATTATCCGTTCGAACAGCCGATGCCGGGACTTCAGCCGGAGGATCTTGACGGAGACGGCGTGATCCGTCAGATGCGCGTCAAGAATCCCAACGGCGCATTCAAAATCAATCCGGATGAACCGCGCATGATGATCAAGCGCCTTCCCGATGACACAGAGGGAGACTTCTACGATGTGTATTCCGAGGGAACGATCCTGGAATATGATCCGGATGAAGAGATCACCAGTGCCCCGGCACTGTTTGGAAATGACCTGAACAGAAACTTCCCGATCAGCTGGGCACCGGAAAACAGGCAGAGGGGTGCCGGCAGCTACGCGCTTTCCAATATGGAATCAGCGGCGATAGCAAAGTTCCTGGAAGCACATAAAAACCTGTGCACCGTCCTGCATTTCCATACGATGGGCGGACAGTACCTGTATCCGCCGGGATACAAATCCGGCAAGCAGGCTGAGCAGGATGACATGAAGATTTACAGGACGATCGGCAGGATGGCGACAGAAGAGACCGGATATGTCTGCTGGAACGTCAGGGATGAATATATGGGCCTGCGGGAAGGCGAGATCCTCGGCCTGATGGATGATTTCTGCTATTTTGGAATGGGACTGATCAATTACACCTGTGAGACCTGGGATCTTGATGTCAGAGCCGGAACACCGCATGTCAGCCCGCGCAAAGATCCGACCGATGAGGAACTGGTCGATCAGGTCGTGAAACGTCTGAAGTGGATCGATGAACACAATGACGGCGTCGGATTCAAAAACTGGACGAAGTTTGATCATCCTCAGCTCGGAGAAGTGGAGATCGGAGGCTTTGATTACAAGAACGTGATCCAGAACGCTCCTCCCAGATATATTCCGCAGGAAGTGGAAAAGCATACGCGTTTCCTGCTGAGGGAAATGAAGACGCTCCCGCACCTGTATTACAAAAATACGCGGGTCACACCGCTCGGAGGCAGGCATTTCAAGGTCGAAACGACGATCGCCAACAGTGCCTACCTGCCTACCTATGTTACAAAAGAAGCGATCAAGATCGGCAGGGCACAGGAAATAACCGCAGAGCTGTGCGGTGCTGACGTCATCGAAGGAAAAGCAAAGCAGAAGATCGGTCATCTGAACGGTTTCTGGTCCAAAGCCACATACGGCTGGGGCCTCGGAGGCACTACTGTAAAGCAGGCACCGTCCGAGAAAAAACTCAGCTGGATCGTTGAGGGCGATCCGGGTGACACAGTCACGGTCACATGTCAGTGCCCCAGAGCAGGAAAGGCTGTCGAAACCATCACGCTTTGATACGCTGTTCTGCATCAAAATATACAGTTCTCTTTACCGGGCGGATCACAAATGCCGATCTCCCGGTTTTTATATTTCCAAAGTAAAGCAGTGCAGATCTTAAAATATGCAATTCATATGGATTTTATAGAAAAATTTGTATGAAAGGCATACCTTTATATGTATTTTTCTTCGATGAAAGCCCTTTCTATAATTTGTATAGAAAGACATAGAAATACAGAGGGGATAGAAAAAAACTCTGTTAGGAAAGGAGAAAATATGTCTGAAAAGAAAAGCTTAGTAGATGAGCTGAAAGAATTCTATGGTATGCCGTGGTGGATGTACTTAGCATTCCTTGCATTCGCATTCGTATGCATGTACACCGGAGTCCTCGGTACAGATTCTGTTTCATTCCTGTTTGTGTGCGGTGCGCTTGCGATCGGACTGTACAAACTGGGAGAACTGCTCCCGATCTGGAATACCTACATCGGCGGCGGACTTCTGATGGTCTTCTTCGGAACTTCCGTTATGCAGTACTTCCATCTGATTCCTGAAGAATACGTGACTATGGTAGGCGATATTGCCCAGGGTGATTTCAACCTTCTGACAGCATTCATTGTCTTCCTGATCGTCGGATCGATCCTTTCACTGGACAGAAAGATCCTGATCAGATCCTTTGCCGGCTATATTCCGTCAATTCTCGGCGGTGTTGTCGGTGCAATGATCCTTGGCGTAGGAGCAGCTCTGCTCTTCGGTGTCAAGCCGATCGATGCGATCGTCAAATATGTTCTTCCGATCATGGGCGGCGGAAACGGCGCTGGTGCAGTACCGCTGTCACAGCTTTATGAACAGGTTACCGGTGAACCCGCAGCCAGTTACTATTCCTTTGCGATCATCGTTCTGACGATCGCCAACCTGATGTGCATTCTTGCCGGCGCTCTGCTGAACAAGCTCGGTGACGCAAGACCGGAACTGACAGGTGACAAGAAGAACATCATGCCTGTTGACCAGGAACTGACAAAAGAAGATACAGAAGTTGTTAAGATCAAGAATTCCGATTATCTTGGAGTCTTCCTGCTTCAGGGCGGAATCTACGGTATGGGCCGCTTCATTTCCAAGAAAGTGCTCCCGACAATTGCCGGTGCAGCGATCCATTATTATGCATATGTCATTATCTTCACAGTTATCCTTGCCGCATCAGGCATCGTTCCGAAGAAACTCAGAGTTGCCGCAAAGAACGTTCAGAGCTTTGCCGGTGCTACAGTTGCGATCATGATGATGGTTGCTATGGGCTTCGACTTCGACCTCGGTGAACTGGCAGCAGCACTCAGTCCTTCAACGATCGTGATCGCTCTGATGGTAGTTCTCGGTGCAATCATCGGTTCAGCACTCGTCGGCAAACTCGTCGGCTTCTATCCGATCGATACAGCTGTTACTGCCGGTCTGTGCATGGCGAACAGAGGCGGTTCTGGTGACATCGCAGTCCTCGGTGCTGCAAACAGACTTGACCTGATCTCCTACGCACAGCTGTCCAGCCGTGTCGGCGGCGGTATGATCCTGATCATCGCGTCCTTCGTATTCTCTCTGTTCCTTTAATCAGCGGGGTGGACTATGATCTGGCGTGAACTTGTCGTAGATGAAAAAGATCAGCAGCTCGTTCAGGAAATTATTGAAAGCGGAGCAGGAAAATCACTTCCTGCAGAAAGACTGAATGAATTTCACGCCGGTGGAGAGCGTGATTTCGAAATTGATACTGCAGTCGGAAAGACTCTGGTGCATTTCTACCGTCCGGAAGGCAGTGAAGGAAAAACGATTCCTCTGCTGATCAACTTCCATGGCGGCGGATTCGTCAAAGGCAGAAGGGATCAGGATATCGTTTTCTCCCGGAAATTCTGCCAGCTCGGCAATATCGCAGTGCTGGATGTGGACTATGTTCCGGCACCTCTGATGCGCTATCCCGGTCAGGTATATGCATCCTATGATGTGATGCAGTACTGCTTCGATGAAGCGCATGCGGCAGAGCTGGGCATCGATCCTCAAAAGATCGCAGTTGCAGGTCACAGTGCAGGCGGAAACATCACTGCTTCCATCATCACAAGAGCTCTGATGGAAGGCGGTCATGTACCGGCGCTCATGATCCTGGATTATCCGGGACTTGATCTCAGCAGATCCGCAAAGGATAAGAGGAACGGAGATTCCAATCCGCGCATTCCTCTTTGGAAGAGTGAATTCTACGACAGAATGTACTCTGATGAGGACCAGAGAGGAGAACTGTATGCGTCTCCTGCGCTGGCTGATGATGCTGTACTGGCAAAAATGCCTCCGACAGTCATGATATTCTGCGAGAATGACACATTCTGTGATGAAGACCATGACTATGCGCAGCGGCTGATGAAACTCGGCGTGCCGGTATATGCAAAATGCTTCCTGCACTCCAGCCACGGTTTCACAGTCCAATGCCGTGATGAGTATCAGACAGCGGAAAAGATGATCTTTGACGCACTCAAAATGTATCTTTAAGCAGATATAATGATTCTGACAGAACAGCAGGGAGAACCGTATTATGATTCTCCCTGTTTCTGAAAATGATCATTTCAGAAGGAGGCATTATGGATTTCAGAGATCTTACATATATTCTTGCCGTAGCAGATAACAAAAGTGTTACTGAAGCAGCCAACAAGCTGTATATTTCCCAGCCTTCCCTCAGTTACATCATTTCCAAAGTGGAAGAAGAACTGGGCGTAAAGCTGTTTTACCGCAAAACAAATCCGATCACACTGACATATGCCGGTCAGCTGTATGTGGATACAGCAAGGGATATCCTTGCGAGAATGGACAATCTCAAGCGTCAGCTGACGGAAGTCGGTGTCGGTGACAAAGGACAGATCACGATCGGTATTCCCACAGAACGTGCAGGATTCATGATCCCGAAGTTTATCGGCAGATTTCATGAGCTCTATCCTGAAATGGATCTGAAGCTTCAGGAGACCCGCTCAAAAGAGATCATCAGCGGGATCGATAAGGGAAGAATACTCCTGGGGATCCTGCCGGGCAGAGAAGAAGACTACCCGGCAAATATGACATGTGAGCTGATCTACAAAGAAAAGATCTTTATGACTGCACCGGAAGGTATGATCCGGCCTGAGATGATCGTCAGGGTCCATGAAGACGGCATCCCTCAGGTCGACCTGAAAAAGATGAAGCATCTGCCTTATCTGATCATGCAGCAGGGACACTACAGCCGCAAAAAGACAGACCGGATATTCAAAAAAGCAGGATTTGTTCCGAAAAATGTAACGGAAGTATCCAGCAACATGACAGCGCTGAGCTTATCGTTGAACGCCGGTTTAGGCGTGGCGATCGTTCCGGACAGGGCAGTCGAATCATTTGCGGACAAAGACAGGCTTAAAATCTATCGATACAGTGACGAGCAGGATACATGGGATATCAACGCTGTGTACAAGAAGGATACATATCTTGGAAAAGCAGAGCGTGCACTGATCGATATCATCAAAGATACTTTCAACTAGCATAGATAAAAATATATAAAAGAGGTTCTATTATATATATTTTACTTAATGAAGAATGGATACTATGCTAAAGACAGATGAATAAAAGAGGATAAGATCATGAACAGAGAAGAAGAAATCAGACTTGCACAGGAAAAATTCGGTGAACTGCTCAGAGGAGAATATGACCGCATTGAAGCCATGAAGGCTGACAATGAAATGAAGGATTTCTCCAAACTTGAACATATCAAGATCGGTATTCTGCCGGGTGACGGCATTGGTCCGATCATCATGGAACAGGCACTTCGTGTTGTCGATAATCTGCTGAAGCCGGAGATCGAAAGCGGAAGAGTTGAGATCCATACGATCGAAGGAATGACGATCGAGCACAGAGCTGAAACACTGCAGTCACTTCCTGATGAAGTGTTTGAGGAATGCAAAAAGTGCGACGTGCTGGTCAAAGGACCGTTTGTCACACCGAGAGCAGGAGATCCTTACCCGAATCTCGTCAGCGCAAACAGCCTGCTGAGAAGAGGCCTGAATCTGTATGCGGCAGTCAGACCGATCAAGATCCGTGAAAAGGGCATTGACTGGACATTCTTCCGTGAAAATATCGAAGGTGAATATATCTGGGGCAACAAGGGCATTCAGGTCAATGATGACCTCGCTGTTGACTTCAAGGTCATGACAAGACCGGGTGCTGAACGCATTGCCAGAGCTGCATTCGAATTTGCAAGAAAGAACGGAAAGCATAATGTTACCGTTGTTACAAAAGCAAATATCGTCAAGCTTGTCGACGGCAACCTGATCAAGGCTGTTCATGAGATCGGTGAAAAGGAATATCCCGAGATCGAAGTTCAGGAACGTCTGGTCGACGCAATGGCCGCAAAGATGCTTGACCCTGAATTCAATAAAGGAATTGAAGTGATCGTTCTTCCGAACCTGTACGGTGATATCGTGACTGACGTCGCTGCAGAACATCAGGGCGGTCTGGGTACAGCCTGCTCCTCCAATATCGGAAATCAGTATGCACTGTTTGAGGCGATCCACGGTACAGCTCCGTACCTGATGAGCCATGGCAGAGGAAATTATGCGGATCCGTGCTCACTGATCCGTGCGATGGGTGAGATGATGGCGCATATCGGCTATGGCGACCGGAAAGAGATCCTGAGCGAAGCGCTGGATATCTGCACAGTTACCGAGAGAAAGAAAGTCGTCACAACATTTGTGGAAGACGCAAGCGCAGCAGAATTCACGGATTATCTGCTGGAAACGATCGATAAGATCAAAGCTCAGAAAGCATGAGTAATGAATATGCGCAAATTCAGAACTGTATTCATGCGCGGCGGTACATCCAAGGGATGTCTGTTCCACAAGGCAGATCTTCCGGCTGACCGCAGTGAATGGGATCATATCTTTCTTCAGGTCATGGGAAATCCTGACCCGAAACAGATCGACGGCATGGGAGGAACTGTTTCCTCCAACAACAAGATCGTTATCATCTGGAAATCCGAAGAAGAAAATGTCGACATTGAATATCTGGTAGGGCAGGTCATTGTCGGAAAACAGCAGGTCGATTACAAGTCCAACTGCGGAAATATGACGGCAGCTGTTCCTGCGTTTGCGGTAGAAGAAGGACTGGTGGAGATCACCGAGCCTTCCACACTGGTCAGAATGCTGAACAAGAACACTGACAAATACATCAATGTCAGCGTACCGATCGACCCTGAAACACATACCTTCGCTTTGACTGGCGACTGCCATATTGCGGGTGTAGACGGAACTGATGCGGAATTGAATGTTGACTTCCTGGATCCTGCAGGATCCAAGACGGGGAAGCTGCTTCCTACCGGACAGGTCAGGGAAACGCTTGATATTCCGGGCTTCGGAAAGCTTGAGGCAACGATCCTGGATGTATCCAATCCGATCGTGCTCGTCAGAGCTGAAGATATCGGTATGAAGGGAACAGAGCTTCCGGAAGAGATCAACGCAAACAAAGAAGTATCTGATCTTCTGGAAAAGATCAGAGGAACTGCCTGCGTCAAGATGGGATTTGCTAAGGATCTGCAGGATGCGACAGACAATCAGCCGGCAGTACCGAAGGTCGGATTTGTCACAAAGCCGAGCGCATATGACGACATTGAAAAAGGTCATGTGACGGAATCAGATATGGATGTCTGCGCGCGTGTCATCTCTGTATTCAAGTGCCATAAAGCATGCCCGCTGACAGCCGCAAGTTCGATCGCCGTAGCAGCCATGCTGGACGGTTCGATCGTCAATGAGATCGTCAGACCTGCAGAAGGACAGAAGACCGTAAGGATCGGTCATCCTTCCGGCGTCATGACGATGGTGCCGACTGTTGTAAAGCATGGCTCCGATATGAAAGAAGCAGAAGTACCGGGTGTTGCCGTACAGCGCACTGCCCGCCGTATTATGGACGGATACGTATACGTACGTGACTGATCATCATTCAGTATCATGAAGGTCTTCTGCTGATGCAGAAGGCCTTTTTCAAAGAAAAACGGAGAAATATATGATCAAAGTCATACAGGAAAGCGTCATCGCAGAAAACAATACAGTCAGGATCAGCAATGATTCTGCTTACAGAAACGGGACCATGGCCTGGAGTATTCTGCAGGCACACAATACATCAGAGGATCCGATGGTACTGAAACTGAAATTCGATGCTATGGTCTCTCCTGATAATAATTATGTCAACATTCTGCAGACAGCTAAGGCTTCGGGTCTGCAGGAATTCCCCATGCCGTATGTACTGTCCAATTGCCATAATACGCTGTGTGCAGTCGGCGGAACGATCGCGGAGGACGACCATGTGTTCGGACTTTCCAACGCAAAGAAGTACGGAGGGATCTTCGTGCCGCGCTTCCGGGCTGTGCTGCATCAGTATATGAGAGAAATGATGGCAGTCCCGGGAATGATGATCCTCGGATCGGATTCTCATACGCGCTACGGTGCTTTGGGAACGATGGGTATCGGAGAAGGCGGCGGGGAGCTTGTCAAGCAGCTGCTCGGACAGACATATGATCTGCCTTATCCGCATGTGACCGGTGTCAGACTGACCGGAGCGCCAAGACCCGGCGTGGGACCGATGGATGCGGCCCTGCTGCTGATCAGTCATATTTTCGGAACGCCAGCCGGCAAAAATGCGGTACTGGAATTCTTCGGTGAGGGAATCGCTTCCCTCAGCATGGAATACCGCATGTGCATCGATGCAATGACAACGGAAAGCGGCGCATTGTCTTCCATCTGGCAGACTGATGAAAAGACTGCCCGATACCTGAAAGAACATGGCAGAGGCGATTCATACCGTGAACTGAAGCCGGGAGATCATGCATATTATGATTCATATGTTGAGATCGATCTGTCTTCTGTGGAATGCATGATCGCACTTCCGTTCCATCCTTCCAATGCTGTAACGATCCATGAATTCAGCAGGGACCCGGAAAAATATATTGCCGCAATTGAAGCGGAAGGAAACAGGGCAAAGAATGATCCTGCCAGACCGTTTACATTACGGCATTGTCTGAAGGACGGAGGCTTTTATCCTGATCAGGCACTGATCAGCGGCTGTGAAGGAGGGCTTTCGGAGAACCTTGCGGCTGCCGCAGATATTCTGGACGGAGTTTCCATCCCGGCAGACGGTCTGAATCTGTACGCCAATCCGGCATCGCTTCCGATCATGCAGGACCTGATGAAACAGGGCGTCGCTTCCAGGCTGGCAGTGTCCGGCGTTGTGCTGAGAGAGGCGATCTGCGGACCGTGCTTCGGCGTGACTGATACACCGGCTGACAATTCGGTCAGTATCCGTCATGTCACCAGAAACTATATGACAAGAGAAGGATCACGGCCTAAGGACGGGCAGTTTAGTGCGGTCTGTCTGATGGACGCAAGGTCGATCGCAGCGACCGTACGCAATCATGGACGGCTGACGGCTGCTTCTGATCTGGATGTGACTTATACAGAATACCATCCGGTATTTGATGCTTCGATCTATGCAGGTCAGGTATC
>CAMOPG010000003.1:0-45375 GCA_946622165.1 uncultured Erysipelotrichaceae bacterium | reverse complement strand
GATTGAACTATGAGAGCTGCTTAAAAGCAGCTTTTCATTTATACAGTGTCTGATTGCACTGTTTTTTTTTTGAGGACTTACACAACAAAAAACTGATGCCGTTTCTGACATCAGTTTGAGATACGCATTTTTTTACAGTACTTCGACCAGTTCGATCAGGAAGTTCAGTTCTTTTCCTGCCATTTCATGGTTGGCATCAAACGTGATCATTGTTTCTGTTTTTTCTGTGACTGTTACAGGGAATGCCCTGCCGTTCATATCCTGCAGATATACCCTCTGTCCTTTTTCAAGGCCTTCAGATCCGGGAAGGTCTGACATCGGAACAGTGATCACCTGTCTGGGATCAGGCATGCCATATGCCTCTTCCGGCATCAGATGAACGTTCTTTGTTTCACCGACTTCCATATCTGCTACAGCAGCGTCGAATCCTTTGATCATCATCCCTGCTCCGCAGATGAATTCCAGCGGCTGTCCGCGGTCATAGGAAGAATCAAACTGTGTTCCGTCATTCAGTGTTCCCTTGTAGTGTACACGGCATGTCTTGCCGACGTTTTTGCCGGTAAATGCCGGCTCTGCTCCGCCGCAGTGTCCGCAGCATTCATGATCATCGTCATGGTCATGTTCACCGCAGCACTCATGATCTTCTCCATGATGATCATGGTGATCACATGTAATATCTGCAGAAGTCAGTTCACCTTTCAGGTATGCTTCAACAGCCTGGTCTGCATCACCCTGTGCACCGGAACATACAGTGATTCCTGCACCCATAAGTGCATTTTTAGCACCGGCACCCATACCGCCACAGATCAGTACATCAATATCCTGCTGTGCAAGCAGACCTGCCAAAGCACCGTGGCCAATGCCGTTTGAAGAGATCACTTCAGAAGAAATGACTTTTCCGTCTTCAGCTGTATATACTTTGAAGCTCTCTGTTCTTCCAAAATGCTGGAATACATTTCCGTTTTCATATGTTACTGCAATCTTCATTTCAATTTACCTCATATTATCCATTATATCGGAAATGAATGAAAAGCCAACCAAAGAAAACAGGTCCTGTATGAGAGAACCTGCTTATGAACGTTATGACTCCTTTGTTCTGATATTGACGACAGCTTTTTTCCCGCTTCCGTTCTCAGTGATCGTTACCTTGGATCTGCCGGCTGTCATACCTCCGGTGATCTTGATCTCTGCACGATATCCTCCGCTTGAATTCCTGCTGATTCCTGTCAGCCTCGGGCCGCACTTGGCAGGATCTGAGGATTTGATCGTAAGTGACTGAGGTTTATGATCAAAATCAGCATATAAGGTAATTGTCTTGTTCTTGGATACGGCAACTGTTTCATCAGTTATGATCTTTTCTGTTTCTCCGGAAAGGAGTACTGACATCGTCATACTGCGGATAGGCTCCTGCAGATAGATCTTCCGCTTATCATAATGTCCTGTCCCGTCCATCGTTTCCGCACGGACAGTGATATAACCTGATGAATAGCTTGTGATTCCAAGCTTGCTGAGAAGTTTTGATGATACTGTGATCTTCCCGGCTTTTGATATCTTGATCAGCTTCATTTCCTTCACCAGATCAAGACAGTCATAACCGTTGAGAACTGCCTGCTCAAGGCTCCATTTCACGGTACTGACAGTCGGCTTGCCGTAGACCTTCCCGAGCACAGCTGTCAGCGTACATGTTTTGCCGATCACCATGGAATTGGTGTCATCAATAATATTCACGTTTTTTACCGGAACAGTCAGGAAGATACCGGATGAAGGCATCGTGACCTTCACTTTGACTGCAGCCTTTTTGCCTGAGCCATCGGATGCTTTGCATGTGATGATCGTTGTGCCTGCTTTCAAAGCTGTCACTGTACCATCTGACGCAACTTTCGCTACTTTAGGCTGACTGGATGTCCAGATCGGTCTTGTCTCTGCCTCTCCGACAGCTGTCGTCAGGACAGCACTCAGACTGATCACATTGTCTGTCTGATCTGTCTCGGGCAGATCTGCCGCATAGGCTGATGCAGACCGGACCGGTTCATTATTCATCAATACTTTAACGGATGTTACTTTATGGCATACTGTAACAGCATACTCACCTTCCACACCTGATCCGTCTTTTGCGGCAGCCCGTACTGTGATCACAGTACCTTCCGGGATGCCCTTCTTGACACTCAGCAATCCGGTTTTATCGATCGATGCGTAACTCTGATATACCGGATCGGATACATCAGCGATGCTCCATGAGACCTTCCTGTTGTTTGCTGTTTTCGGCAGGACAACAGCTTTCATCTGCAGTGTCTTTCCAGGCAGAATACCGCTTCTGCCTGCCATGGTAATACTGTCGGAAAGCCGTTTGACCGTGACCTTGCATTTTGCTTTTTTCACTGTGTTTTGGAACTTTATCTTCAGCCAGATATATGTTTCTCCTTTTCCGGCTGCCTTAACATTCCCGTTCTCATCAACAGAAGCGATCTGTTCGTTGTCAGAATACCATTGATAATCATCCGGTCCGTATTTGCTCAGATCGACTTTTGAGCCGTCTTCCAGCGTGATCTCTTTGACCCCGACTTCCGCAGTTCCGGCATTCAGTTCTGAATAACCAAGTGTCATTCTTGTATTGATCAGACTGATCTTTTCGATCTTCTGATCCGTTATCGAAGGAACCGGACCTCCGGTCCTGATCTGCAGAGATGAAATATCACTGATCACTCCGGTACCGCTGATCACGGCTGCTTTAACTGTCAGAACCGTATTGTACGGCATTCCGGACAGATCTGTCTCTCCGGTATACACGTCACCGCAGACAACCTTTTTATTTCTGACAGCCGGTTTCTTACCATCCAGTGTATAAACGATCATTGCCCTGTCATCCGGATCAACTGCGCTGATCGACAGAATATTGGTATCGCTGTCGAAGGAGATCAGCGGAGCTGACTCTTTTTCTCCGAACAGCTTCTTCAGAGAAACGATACCGGCACCCATCTCTCCTTTCACAGATGAAGATCCGGCTTTTATAATACGCTCCATCTGATCCGGTGCTGTATAGCCATATGCGCTCATATAGAGCGCTGCGCTTCCTGCCGCAACAGGTGATGCCATTGAAGTTCCATTCATCGTACGGTATGCCGATGTCGATCCGTAACGATAATATGACGAACTGATCTCAGATCCGGGAGCGGAAATATCACACCAGTCCCCGTAACATGAATAAGGTGCTCTGCCGCCTGTTCTTCCGACTGCAGCCACGCCGATCACGTGATCATACGCTGCGGGATAGCATTTCACATTTGTGCCGTAATTTCCCATTGCGGCAAACATCGTAGTTCCTGATTCATAGGCTTCTGTCACAGCATCCTGAACTGTCTGACTGTAGGAAACAGTTCCGAAACTCAGGTTCATGATCCATGTGCCGTCTTCAGCAGCCATCAGAATAGCTTCTGCAATATCAGCTGCTGCAGCAGAGTTTCCTCTGAATACATTGTAGGAATAGATCGTAGTATCCGGTGCTATTCCGGCACCCCCTGCTCCATTGCCCAATGAGCCGGCAATGATTCCTGCAACATGTGTCCCGTGTTCATTGGAGGGACTTGTTGAAATATTGCCGACAGGACGAAGCACGACCTTTCCTGAAAGTTCTTCATGGTTTTCCTGAACGCCTGAATCGATGACAGCTACCTTCACTTCAGGACTTCCTGTTGTAACGCCCCAAGCCTCAAATGTACCGATCATATCATGGTACCACTGCCAGCAGTACGATTCCTGTGTCGTATATGATACCTGCTTTAATAAAGGATCTGGGGCTTCAAGCGTATCGATCCAATATTCCCAGTCTGTCTTTTCAGGTACCTGAACAGATTGCAGCTGTGATCCCTGTACGATCATTTCAGGCTCATCATCAGCCGGTTCATCCAGGTATATCAGCCAGTTCGCATCGACTGCAGGCAGGACAGAATCAGGATCCATACCTGTTTCAACAGCTTCATATACGTTCATCCCGTCTTCAGGAAGCCGTATTACCGCTACATGCGTGCTGTACGATATCAGTTCTCCTCCATAAGCGATGGCAGCCTGTCTGGCATATTCCTCAGATTCCGCGATCAGCGTGATCTCATCTGCTCTATAGTCTGTGCCCTCTGTTTTCTCAGACAGCATTTCAAGTACCTGGTGCTCAGCCATCTGCTGTTTTCTCACCAGCTGTTCTTCAGTGATCTCAAAATACGATTCTTCTTCAGTATCCTGGATATCACTTTCTTCTGAAGGAATCGGCTCCGGTTCCTCAATCTCAGCTTCCTGCTCAGGCAGCTCTTCCTCTGTTTCAGCTTCAGCAGGCTTTTCTTCCTGATCAGTCCCGATCAGCTCCGTTTCTTCATTATTTGTCTCCGGCAAAACCTCTGTACTGAGTTCTCTTTCTTCAGCAGGCTCTGATGTTTCTGATGGTTCTGTCATTTCTTCCGCATGCACAGGAAAAGCCTGTGCAGCCAAACATATCATCAGCAGAAATGTTGTATATCTTTTCATGGTGCCTCCTGAATCATTCAAATCATGCAATCGTACAGTTTGCGGAACAAAGCCAGATTTATCTTTGCTGTTGATGATACCGCCCATACGCAGAACGGCTCTTGCTGTTATTTTACAATATTGCCTGCCTGCATTGTATCTTTATTGCCGCTTTGCGCTGTATTTGCAAAGAAAAAAGACAGTCCGCTGATTGTGGACTGCCTTCTGAATAGTTTCGAATCTACAGATTCCTTCCGGATACACTCAGTCGATTCAGAGCCTTTTCCAGTGCGATCCTTGCACGCTGTATATCCAGGTTCGGATTGTTGGCCGCAAGTCTCTTCTCTGCACGCTGTCTTGCAGATTCTGCACGTTCAACATCGATCTCTTCCTTCGACTCGACCGCATCTGTCAGGATTTCCGCCAGATTATCACGGAAGTAGAATAACCCTCCGGCTACAGCATATTCCTGCCTGCCGGTAGTTTCTTCCGCTGTCATCTTTCCGATCTTCAGCATCGTTACCAGCGGCATATGATTCGGGAGAATTCCCCGTTCACCGTCTGTTGTTACGATATTGATGATCGAAGCGTCCATTTCTTTATATACTCCCTTCGGAGTCACGATGCGGCAATGAATCATCATTTCAGTGTCTCTGCCTTCCTGACTACATCTTCGACTGTGCCGACAGACATGAATGCCTGTTCAGGCAGATCATCATATTTACCGTCAAGAATTTCACGGAAGCTTCTGACTGTTTCCTCGACAGGTACATATACGCCCTTGATACCGCTGAACTGTTCAGCAACTGAGAACGGCTGTGAGAGGAAGTTACGTACACGTCTTGCGCGTGCAACGATCTTCTTATCTTCTTCACCAAGTTCTTCCATACCGAGGATCGCGATGATATCCTGCAGTTCCTTATATCTCTGGAGGATCTGCTGTACTTCACGTGCTACTTCGTAATGTTCTTCACCGATGACCAGCGGATCCAGGTTACGGGAACCTGATGCCAGCGGATCAACTGCCGGATAGATACCTAATGCGGCAATGCTTCTTTCAAGGACCGTCTTGGAGTCCAGATGAGAGAATGCTGTTGCAGGAGCAGGGTCTGTCAGGTCATCTGCAGGCACGTAGATAGCCTGAACAGATGTAATGGATCCTTTATCAGTTGAAGTAATACGTTCCTGCAGCTGGCCCATTTCCGTTGCCAGAGTCGGCTGATAACCGACGGCACTCGGCATACGGCCAAGCAGAGCGGATACTTCAGAACCTGCCTGTGTGAAACGGAAGATGTTATCAATGAACAGCAGCACATCCTGATGTTCTTCATCACGGAAGTATTCTGCCATCGTCAGAGCGGACAATGCAACACGCATTCTGGCACCGGGTGACTCATTCATCTGACCATATGTCAGAACCGTATTCTTCAGGACGCCTGATGTCTTCATTTCATAATACATGTCATTGCCTTCACGGGTTCTTTCACCGACGCCCGCAACAACGGAACGTCCGCCGTGTTCAATTGCAATATTATGGATCAGTTCCTGCATCAATACTGTTTTGCCTACTCCGGCACCGCCGAACAGACCGACCTTACCGCCCTTGGAATAAGGACAGAGCAGGTCAATGACTTTGATGCCTGTTTCCAGGATCTCTGTTGTTGTCTGCTGCTGAGCAAATGTAGGTGCTTCTCTGTGGATCGGCATCTTTTTCTTAGCGTTTACCGGACCCAGTCCATCGATCGGCTGACCAAGGACATTAAACATTCTTCCAAGCACCTCATCACCTACAGGTACCGAAATCGGTGCTTCGGTGTCAAGGCATTCCATTCCGCGCATCAATCCGTCGGTAGAAGACATAGCAATACAGCGCACGATATCGTCACCGATATGCTGTGCGACTTCTGCAGTCATCTGATGATCTCCTTCTCCGATCAGAATTGCATTACGGATAGACGGAAGATCATTCGGATCAAAGCGGATATCGATGACAGGTCCAATAACCTGTACAATTTTTCCTGTTTTGCTCATATACGCCTACCTTCTTTCTAGACAGCTGCGGAGCCGCCGACGATCTCGGTGATCTCCTGCGTGATCGCTGCCTGTCTTGCTTTGTTATATTCGAGCCTGAGACTGGAGCTGAGTTCATCAGCATTGTCCGTAGCTGTTTTCATTGCAACACGTCTGCTGCCCTGTTCTGCAGTTGTGGATTCCATCCAGTCTGCATAGACAACATCATGGATCATCATCGGAATCAGCTGGTCCAGGATCGTCTGGGCATCCGGTTCGAACAATGTTTCCACATAATCGCTTGTTTTTTCCTTCACTTCTGTTGGTGCAAGGCTGCAGGGAAGAAGCTGATCAATCTCAGGTACGAAACTCATCGTATTGACAAAGCGTGTATACAGCAGTTCAACTGTTCCGACTTTGTTATCCCTGTACATGTTGATGCCGTCATCAACCAGATCTTTCAGTTCAAGAAATGTCATACGGTCAGAACTGATCGGGTATCCATTGATCAGATTGAACCCTTCCTCTTTCAGCTGACGGTAAAGTGATGTCCCGACCAGGATCACAGGGTCCTTTTTATCAAGCTTTTCTCTAGCCAGTTTAACAACATTCTGATTGTAGCCGCCGCACAGTCCAAGGTCCGAACAGAAGATGATCGTAACTTTTGCATCAGAACTTTTGGGTTCAAGATATGTGCATTCAACACCGGGGTTGTTTGCGACGATCTCATCGACCGTATCCTGAAGCCTCTGTGCATACTGCCTGTTGGCTTCCATAGCGTTGCGCTGTTTCACCAGTTTGGCATTGGCGATCATTTCCATTGCCTTGGTGATCTTGCGCGTGCTGTTAACTGATTTGATCCTTGTACGAAGTGCCTGCTTCGATGCCGCCATATCAGTTCACTCCTTTTACAAGTCTAAACTGTCTGAGTGCCTCCGCCATAGCAGCGTGAACCTTTTCAATCAGTTCAGGGCTCAGAACACCTGTCTCCTCTATTTCGTTTACAACGTCTTTTGCGTATTCGTGGAAATAACGATGCATATTGCGTTCGAAGTCTCTGACATCTTCCGTATTTACATCATCCAAATAGCCGTTCTTTGCGGCAAACAGTGACAGTACCTGGTCGCACATGGACATCGGCTGGTACTGAGGCTGCTTCAGAAGTTCGGTCAGCTTTGCGCCGTGATTCAGGATCTTCTTGGTTGCTGCATCCAGGTCAGAACCGAACTGTGAGAATGTCAGCATTTCATGGTACTGTGCAAGATCCAGCTTCAGGGATGAAGAAACATTCTTCATTGCCTTTGTCTGCGCATTGGAACCTACACGTGATACTGACAGACCGCTGTCAACTGCCGGACGGACACCGCTTGCAAACAGGTCTGTCTGCAGGAAGATCTGACCGTCTGTAATTGAGATGACGTTTGTCGGGATATATGCCGAAATATCACCTGCCTGTGTTTCGATGATCGGAAGTGCTGTCAGGGAGCCTCCGCCAAGTTCATCGGAAAGCTTCGCTGCACGTTCCAGAAGACGGCTGTGCAGATAGAAGACATCACCGGGGAACGCTTCACGTCCCGGAGGCCTTCTCAGCAGCAGTGACATTGTTCTGTAAGCTACAGCATGCTTGGACAGATCATCATAGATGATCAGGACATCTTTGCCCTGTTCCATCCACTCTTCACCGATCGCACATCCTGCATACGGTGCAATATACTGCAGAGGCGCGCTTTCCGAAGCAGAAGCATTGACGATCGTCGTATACTCCATTGCATCGTTTTCACGCAGCTTCTGAACCAGTCTGGCAACAGTACTTTCTTTCTGTCCGATCGCTACATAAATGCAGTTAACGTTTTTGCCTTTCTGGTTGATGATCGTATCGATCGCAATCGCTGTTTTACCTGTTTCACGGTCGCCGATGATCAGCTCACGCTGACCCTTTCCGATCGGAATCATTGAATCGATAATTTTCAAACCTGTCATCAAAGGCTGGAATACGCTCTTCCTGGTCATAACACCGGGAGCTACACGCTCGATCGGTCTTGTTTTGCTGGAAGCGATCGGTCCGCCGTTATCGATCGGCTGTCCGAGTGCATTGACTACTCTTCCGAGCATTGCATCACCGACCGGGACTTCAGCAATTCTTCCAGTTCTGCGAACTTCGTCGCCTTCTTTGATCAATGTATCATTACCAAGCAAAACGGCACCGATATGATCTTCTTCCAGGTTCAGCACCATTCCTGTGACGCCGTGAGGGAATTCCAACAATTCAGAGGACATCGCCTTATCGATTCCCTGGACCATTGCAATACCGTCACCGACACTGATTACATAACCGACATCGTCGGAATGTATTTTCTGATCATAGTTCCGGATCTGTTCTTTAATCAGAGCACTGATCTCTTCCGGTCTGATCTCTTTCATACCTGTCCTCCTCTCAGCAGAGCTTCCTTCATACCTTCAATACGCCGTTTCATCGACACATCTGTAATGTTGTTTCCGACTACGACCTTTATCCCTGCTATGAGCTGCTCGTCAATCTGATTTTTCAATACGATTTCTTTGCCTGTCTTTTTCTCCAGAGCACCCTTGATCTTTGCCATAGCTTCATCATCCAGTTTTCTTGCAGAATAAACCACAGCTTCCTGAATGCCCAGTTCTTCATTGGCTTTCTGGATCAGAACACGCAGGATTTCCTTCAGGTAATCCATACGTCCTTTATCAATCAGGAGATTCATGAAGCTGACCATATATTGATCATATGCGTCTGAAAAAACCCGATTGATCAGATCTTTCTTTTCTTCTTTCGTAACTTTGACAGCACGGAAAAAATCCAACAATTCCGGAGTATCTTCCGTCAGCTGAAGAATACTTTCCGCCTGCTGTTTTGTTTCTTTTACTGTGTTCTCGTCAAACGCAAGTTCGAACAGCGCTTGTGCATAGCGCTCGGAAATCTCACTGCTCATTGCCGGTTGCTTCCTTTACAAAAGCATCAACCGCCTGACGGTCAAGATCTGCATTGCTCTGGTCGGAAATAAGTTTTCCAGCCGCAGCCATAGCGACTTCGATCATTTCCTGACGCATGGAACTGTACATTTCCTGACGTTCAGCCTGTATCTGTTCACGTGCTTTCTTACGTTCAGCATCAGCTTCTCTGGATGCCTGTGTAAGAATCGATTCCTTTTCGTCCTTTGCCTGACGGACAGCAGCACTGACAATTTCCTCCGCTCTGTCTGAAGCTTCGTTCAATTGTTCCATTGCCTTTCTGCGGTCGCTCAGAGCATCCTGTTTTGCCTGTTCGCTTTCAGCAAGATCTGCCTGCATTTTTTCTGCGCGCTTCGCGAGGAAATCCTGCACGGCAGCCCACAGAAAATGCTTCATCAGCAAAAACAGAACCAGAGTACTGCATAGCTGCACGATCATCGTCAGAGGGTTTGGCAGCAGCTGTCCTACAATGTCAATATCTATCATTGCAGAACACCTGTATTAATATACAAACATCAGAAGAATGGAAACCAGCAGTCCATAGATTGCACATGTCTCGGACAACGCAATACCAAGAATCATTGTTGAACGGATCTTTGATTCTGCTTCCGGGTTTTTGCCGATTGCATCGCATGCGTGCGCAGCAACTTCACCTTCGCCTCGACCGGTCATCATACCTGTCATAACTGCCAGACCAGCACCAATTGCGATTAAACCATGATTGATATCCATAAATAGCTCCTCCTTTTTTAAGCTTGTTTTTTTACTTCTTCGGGAATATCGTTACCAACAAGGACAACTGTCAATGTAACAAAGACAAGTGTCTGAATAAATCCTGAGAACAGGTCGAAATAAGCATGCAGGATCGGTGTCAGGATCGGGGCAAGGAAATTGAAACTGCCCGATGCTCCGAACAATCCTGCGATCGAGTTCGACAGGAACTGGCAGAATGAATAGATCAGCTGCATCATGATTCCGCCGCAAAGTATATTGCCGAACAAACGAAGTGACATTGATACCATTGTCGAGAATTTGCCGAAGATGTTCATCGGCAGCATGATCGCGATCGGTTCAATGAAACTATGAAGATAGCCTCCGATTCCTCCGTACTTCAGTTCTACATACTGTATTACAAGCCATGTAATAATGGACAGCAGCAATGTGACACTGAGATTGGCTGTCGGAGAGGAGATACCGAACAGACTGATGATGTTGCATACAAAGATATAAACGGCGATCGAGAGAACATACGGAGCATATGATTGTGCAAATCTTTCTCCGCAGTTATCCTTGACCATGTTATATATTGTTTCAACACCCCAGATGACCGGTACAACAATTCCCTTTGGTTCAGCCAGCGGATCTGCGCTTGATACTTTTTTCGACAGAACAACAATCAGAATTCCGATGATCGCTGTGACCAGGATGATCGTAAATACATCTGTCTGAACTTCCATATTTTATTCATCACTCTCCTTCCGCGGTAATAGTGCTTCTACTGTTATTGTCATTTTGATGATCAGCAGACCGGCAGCACTTGCAAATATATTCATATGCTCCGGCAGTTTGACTGATATGATCATAACAGCTGCCATCAATGCATAGTTTATCAGAAAATGCAGAATTCCTGTCCCTTTTTCTGCATATCCTCCGTCAACTACGCTGTTCCAATAACGGTCATTTCTGAAATACAGCAGGATGCCGATCAGGGCACCTGTGAGAAATCCGGCAGCGTATTTCGGATGAATCAATCCTGTCAGTGCACCGAGAACTACCAGGATTCCGCAGATCTTCCATGATCTCTTTTTCATCACTCACTGCCTTTCCTTATAATTATCAATCCTTTTTGCACCTACAGCAATTATTAAATGTAATGATACGTCAGTTTTCATCTTCAATACAGCCAAGAATATCAAGAATCCTGTTCAGATCATCTGTATCGGTAAAATGGATCGTCAGTGATCTGCCTGAGACGCCTACTTTAGTGCCGAGCTTTCCGGACAGCCTGTTTTCGAGATCCGTGATCATCGGATCCTTTTCTTTTGCAGGTTTTTTTACGATCGGTTTTTCGGACAGTTCCTTTACATATTTTTCGACTTCACGTACGGACATTTTCTTTTCAAGAACAGTCCGTGCTGCTTCATACATCTGGTCATCATCTTTCAGCGCAAGAAGCGGTCTGACATGTCCCATGGTGAGTTTCTTATCCGTTACCATTTTCTGAACAGTCTGAGGAAGTTTCAGCAGTCTCAGCATGTTCGCACAGTATTCACGGCTCTTGCCGACACGCTGTGCCAGCTTTTCCTGTGTATATCCAAGATTCTTTACAAGGCTCTCATACGCAGCGGCTTCTTCGATCGGATTCAGGTCTTCTCTCTGGATATTTTCCAGGACCGAGATCTCCATCATCTCATCATCAGTGAAATCAACAGAGATCGCCGGAACCGTCTCCAGGCCTGCGATCTTTGCGGCTCTTAAACGGCGTTCACCGGTGATCAGATCAAATCCTGAGATCTTTGATTTTCTGACAAGCAGCGGCGTAAAGATACCGTGCTGGCGGATCGAGTCAGCCAGTTCATTCAGCGCCTGAGGTTCAAATTCTTTTCTGGGCTGATACGGGTTCGGACGGATCTCACTGATCGGGATCTCTATTTCTTTTCTTCCCGGTGCATCCTGTGCGTTATTCTGGATATCATCCAGAAACTTTTCAACATTCACATTAAAGATGTTGTCCAGTCCTTTTCCGCCAAGTCCGCCTGTGTCACGTTTAGCCATTAACGTCCTCCTTTCTCGTTATGAGAAATCACTTCTCTGACAAGTGATGCATATGCTTTCGCACCTTCCGATTTTGTATCATATTCAAAGATCGATACCTCACGGCTGGGTGCTTCCGATAATCTTACATTTCTCGGAATATAGCATCTGTATACTTTTTCTTTAAAATATTTCCGGACTTCCTGCTGTACTTCAACAGAAAGCTTTGTTCTGACGTCAAACATCGTCAGCAGAACTCCTTCAATGGACAGTCTGGGATTCCATAATTTCTGTACCAGACGTATCGTTCCCAGCAGCTGTGTCAGACCTTCCAGGGCAAAATACTCACACTGTACCGGGATCATAACAGTGTCTGCCGCTGTCAGTGCATTGGTATTCAGAAGTCCCAAAGAAGGCGGGCAATCAATAATGATGTAATCATAATCATTTCTGACAGCGTCCAGCTTCTGCTTCAGAAGGTTTTCTCTGCCTACCGCATAGTTGGAAGATGCCATCTCAACATCTGCGCCTGACAGATCTATTGTTGCCGGCAGTACATCCAGAGGCGGCATATCCAGTCTTACCGCATTCTGCCTGACACTGTCTGTTCCTACAAGGACATCATATACGGTATGATTGCGGTCAAAGCCGACCCTGTTGGCTCCGATTCCGTGTGTTGCATTGCCCTGAGGGTCAAAGTCCACCAGCAATATTTTTCTGTTTGCGTATGCCAGACCTGCAGAGAGGTTAATACTGGTCGTTGTTTTTCCTACGCCGCCTTTCTGATTGGCGACTGCTATGATCTTTCCCATAATCTATTTCTATCTCCCCAGGTCATTTCGGTATCTTGATGATGATCCGTGTATCCTGATCTGTTTCTTCAACATCGGTACTGGCATCGATCCCCATCTTGCGGATCATCTGAATGCACTGATTCACGGAATTCAGCGCAATACGGGCATTTCTTGTAAAGCCCTTGGTCTTTCTGCGCGGCGGCTTTTTCGCGGTCAGACTTTCAATATAACTTTCTGTCTGCCTTACGTTCAGGCCCTTGTCCACAATATGTTCATATGCTTTTTCCTGCTTTTCTTCAGGCAGGCCCAGCAGCGCTCTTGCATGGCGTTCACTGATCAGCTTCTCTGCCACAGCATCCTGAATATGTTCAGGAAGATTCAGAAGCCTGATCTTATTCGCTACAGAAGACTGTGATTTGCCGACACGCGCGGCAACCTGTTCCTGTGTCATTCCGGTCTGACGCATGATCTCTACATATGATTTCGCTTCTTCAACGGCAGTCAGATCTTCTCTCTGAATATTCTCGATCAGTGCCATCTCCGCAGCCTGACGTTCATCCGGTGACAGGATGTAGCAGGGAACCTCTTTCAGACCTGCTTGTTTGCATGCACGATAACGCCGTTCTCCGGCGATGATCTCATATCCGTTTTCGGCTTCGCGGACAGCGATCGGCTGGATCAGTCCGTTAACGCGGATCGAAGCAGTCAGTTCTTCCAGTGCTTTCTCATCAAAATTCAGCCTTGGCTGATATCTGGATGGATGTATTTCATTAATGTCTATCCTGATCACCTGTCCGGTCTTTGTCTTATCACGGTCCAGAAAATCAAACAGACCCTTTCCTGTATTTCTCATTTCTTACTTTCTGCTCCCAAGTGGTTTTTTTCTTATCTTTGCATATGGTCTGGGGTACTGTTCAGGTGTGTCCTTTTCTTTTTTATATACCAGCAGCACCCTTTCCGAACCATCCGGCAGACTCGTCCTGATCGTTTCGCTTTCCCTGCATCCGAGTGTCTTAACGGCAAATGTTCCTTCAGCCGCCTCTTCCAGACCTTTGTCACCCTTCATTGCAAGAAAGATGCCGTTTCTGCGCACCAGCGGTACACACAGCTCTGCCAGTACCGGCAGCCCGGCGACTGCCCTGGCACATACTACATCGTAAAATGCTCTGAATTTCGCAACATGTTCTTCTGCACGTTCATTCACAACATTTACATTTTTCAGATCCAGTTCCCGTATCACTTCTTCCAGAAAACGGCATCGTTTGCCTGTCGGTTCTACAAGTGTTGCCTGAAGATCCGGATCTGCTATAGCAAATACCATTCCGGGGAATCCCGCACCGGAACCTACATCGCATATTTTATTTCCCGGGAAATGTACCTGCAGCGGCAGCAAGCAGTCAAGAAAATGCTTCTCATAAACCATTTCAGGTTCATCGACTGCTGTCAGATTCATTTTCTGATTCCATTCTTTTAAAAGTTCCGCATATCTGATCAGGCGGCCCTTCATCGTATCATCCCATGAAATACCAAGGGAAACTGCTTGTTTTTCCAGTTCTTCAATCTGCATAAGTGCTCCGTGTTGTCTATTTTACCATCAGAACAGACCGCCTGAAAGACGATTCACCGATCACAGTGTTTTTATTTGTTGTGGAGAAAAAAGTTTTCCACATTTTTTCGTAAAAGCGTTTCAAAAAGGATATCATAAGTCACTTAGATATCCTTTATTTTCCATCAGCGCATCGTTTTTGTAATAAAGTCAGCATTCGGCAATGTCTCGATCCATTCACAGAATGCACGCCATTCAGGCAGACGATGATTCTTTCTCTGAGCATAGATCGTTTTCAGCTGACGGTAATTGGTCGTCATGCGTGCTGTCAGTTTGAATCCGGCAGGATTTGAATAGAGGATCTCAAGATATTTCTCTGCAGCCACTGTTCTCAGCGTTCCTGTATCTTTGCCTTCTTCCTGAAGTCTCTTGATATCGTTCTGCAGATCGTTGTATTCCTTTGTCTTTTCTTTCATGATCTCGATGATCCTGGGATCTGTATACTCAATATACGCCTGATCAAGATCAAACTTTGTGATCCTGTGCATGGTTGACTGTGAGCTGACAAAATCAAGGAAATGATACCGTTCAGCTTCGACCCATGCTTTGTTTGTAAATGTCAGGTCAAACTGTACGATCACGCCGTTCAGGAAGTTGTCATGTCCGCTTCCTGCAGGTGCGGTCGCAAGCTTCAGTGTCCGCTCAGTAACTTCCTCACTGACTTTGCTGAGATCTGTTGCCATCGGGTATTTCGAACCGCGTACGGATTCATCAAACCCGTATACACATACATTGGATACTACATCTTCATATCTCATAATTACGCCCTCTTTCCTTTGCCTTGTCTGATTGCGATCGCAAGCACTGCCAGATCAGCCGGATTGACACCTGATATTCTCGATGCCTGACCCATTGTTGCAGGTTTGAATTTCATCAGCTTCTGTCTGCCTTCCAGCGACAGATTATCGACCTGATCATAATCAAAGTCTGTTCCGAGTACCTGCTGTTCCATCTGAGCAAGTTTGTTTGCTTCACGCTTGGCCTTTTCAATATAACCACTATATTTTATATCAATATCTGCCTTTTCGAGCAGTTCATGATCTGCTGTTTCACCAATGCATTCAAGCAGTCCTTCAGACGTGACACCAGGACGCTTCAGCAGGTCCAGTCCGGATACGCCGCGATGTTCATCACTGCTGTAACCGACTGATTCGAGATATTCGTGTGTTTTGGGATCGTCCAGCAGAAAACCGGTATTTTCCAGTTTCTGTTTAATACTGTTGAGACGTTCCATCTTTTGCAGATATTCCTGGTATCTTTCTTCACTGACAAGCCCGGTTTCATAACCGTATTCGATCAGACGTTCCTGAGCGTTGTCATGTCTCAGCAGAAGTCTGAATTCTGCTCTGGATGTCAGCAGTCTGTAAGGCTCTGCTGTTCCTTTGGTCGTCAGATCATCGATCAGCACGCCCAGATATGATTCATCTCTGCGGAATACCAGCGGAGCCTTTCCGTCCAGCTTTCTCGCTGCATTGATGCCTGCAAGGATCCCCTGTCCTGCAGCTTCTTCATAACCGGAGGTTCCGTTGACCTGACCTGCCGTAAACAGGTTTTCAATGATCTTGGATTCCAGTGAAGGCTTCATCTGGATCGGATCAACAGCATCATATTCGATCGCATATGCGTATTTTTTAATAATGCAGTGTTCAAAGCCCGGAAGCGTATGCGTCATGGCTTCCTGTACATCTCTCGGAAGAGAGGTTGAGAAGCCTTGTACATACGTCGTATCCATTCTCAGGGATTCCGGTTCAAGGAACAGAAGATGTCTGGGCTTATCTGCAAATCTGACCAGTTTATCTTCGATCGAAGGACAATATCTCGGACCGACGCCTTTCACAACGCCCGAATACATGCTGGAACGTTTCAGATTCTTCATAATGATCTCATGCGTTTCAGCAGTCGTATGCGTCATATAGCACGGAACCTGTTGATCAAACGGCAGAATCGACTTAGTTGTTTCAGAGAATCTCAGGAAGGCATCCGTTCCGGGTTCCAATGAAGTCTTTGAGAAATCAATGCTTGAAGTCAGTACACGCGGAGGTGTTCCTGTCTTCAGACGGAATGTTCTTAACCCTGCTTCTCTCAGTGAAGCAGAAAGGTCCGGCGTTGTTTTTTCAAGATCCGGGCCGCCTTCTTTCACTTCATCTGAGATCATGTTGACTCCGGCCATATATGTGCCTGTCGTCAGAATGACGATCTCAGACGTGATCCTGCTGCCGTCACTCAATGTGATGCCTGTGACTTTATTGTTTTCAGTATCAAGATGCACTGCCATTGCCTCAAGGACCGTCAGGTTTTCCTGATGCAGACAGACATCCTGCATCATTTCCGAATATGCGAGCTTGTCCGACTGCACTCTTAAAGCACGGACCCCCGGTCCTTTTGCGCTGTTCAGCATTTTAAACTGCAGAGCTGTGCGGTCTGCAGTGATCGGCATCTGTCCGCCCAGTGCATCGATCTCTCTGACAACGATACCTTTTGCAGGTCCGCCTACTGACGGGTTGCACGGCATCTTGCCGATATTCGAAATGCTCAGCGTAAGCAGAAGCGTTTTCTTTTTTAAACGGGCAGAGGCCAACGCGGCTTCAATTCCGGCATGGCCTCCTCCGATGACTATAATTTCATAATCTTTCATTGTTAATGCTTTCTACAAGCTGCAGTACATCCCGCGGCTCGGTCTCATACAGTATTTCAAATGTGATGTTTTCCGCAAAACCGCCCGCAGCTTTTAGATAGAGTCGATATAATTCTATTTTTCCGATCAGTTCGGCGATCCTTAACTGCCGGTTCTTTGTCTGGGATATGAACGGTACTGCGATCACTGCCCCGTTTTTCGTCAGCTTCAGGCAGTCCGTCCGGCTGTTGCGGATATACTCCCATCCATCTTCAGAAACTTTTGCCTGGGCAAGTTTGGCTGCCCTCATTGTTTCCTTCTGATTCCAGCCTTCTTTTCCGATCACTGTTGAGATCAGAGCAAGATTATGGCGGAACTCATCCTGGCGGAATATATTTTCCGGCTCGAATGACTGACTGGCACTCCAGAGATCGATTCCGTTTTCTTCTGCCTTCCGGAGGATCCGGACAGTTGTCTGGGGATCTTCCTGGTCAAGATAGCAGAAGCTTTCCAGATTTTCACTGATCTGCAGTCCGACTTCTTCAGGATATACAGGGCTCTGAAAGAATACCGCATCTCTCAGATAAAGACAATTCATTTTTTCCGGTATGGGACGGTCTTTGGCCGCCTTGAAGATCGCATCCTCCAAAGCTTTCATATTGTCATAACCATTGCTGGTGCCATACCGTTTCCACATCTGCTTAATAGACAGTTTATGAGTTCTCACATAATGTGCGTAGCCCACAAATCCTTTCTTTCTTCTGTGCTTTCCGCGCGCATAGAAAAACAGTAAGTCTCCCTTTCGGAAATCTTTAAAGTCCTTCTTGCTGGAAAGGCGCCAGAAATTCATCTCCCTTGTACCGCAAAGGCGATGATATTCGATCATATTTGTGTCCGTCACATAAGCTATTGAACTCATAAACTGTTATTCCAATCAATCAGAAGATACCGTAGCTTTCGCCGTTCTCATCAACGCCCATATGCAGAGCTGCAGGGTCTTTCGGAAGTCCGGGCATTGTCAGGACAGTACCGGTATATGCAACAACAAATCCTGCACCTGCAGAGATGCTGAGGTCTCTGACATGGATCGTAAATCCTTCCGGACGCCCCTTGATCTTCGCATCATCTGTCAGAGAAAGCGGAGTCTTTGCCATGCAGACAGGCATTCTGTCCCATCCGTTTGTAATATAGATCTTGATCTTTTCCAGAGCTTCCTCGGAGAATTCAACATCCTTAGCACCGTAGATCTTTTCTGCAATAGCTGTGATCTTGTTCTGAATCGTATCATTTACATCATAAACCGGTGCGAAGTGGTTTTCTTCATCGCACTTTTTAACGACTGTATTGGCAAGCTCGATCGTTCCTTCGCCGCCTTTTGCCCATCCGTCGCTTTCTTCAACCGGGTGACCGTTGTCACTGCACCATTTCATCAGTGCCTCTACTTCTTCCGGTGAATCCGAGCTGAATTTATTGATTGCGACAACATAAGGCACGCCGAACTGTTTGATCGACTCGATATGCTTTGCAAGATTGCCTGCACCGTTCAGCATAGCTTCAACATTCGGTACGGAAAGGTTTTCCTTCTCAACTCCGCCATGCATCTTCAGAGCACGGATCGTTGCAACGATGACAACTGTATCCGGTCTCAATCCGGCAAGTCTGCACTTGATGTCCAGGAATTTTTCAGCGCCGAGGTCAGCACCGAAGCCTGCCTCTGTAACGACATAATCCGCAAGCTTTAATGCCATCTTTGTTGCAATGACAGAGTTGCAGCCATGAGCAATATTTGCGAACGGTCCGCCATGGATCAGTACAGGCGTATGTTCCAGAGTCTGAACAAGGTTCGGCTTGATTGCTTCCTTCATGACGACTGCTGCTGCACCGTCAACGCCAAGGTCTTTGACTGTAACAGGTTTTCCTTCATATGTATACGCAACGATGCATCTGCTGATCCTTTCCTGGAAATCCTTCAGGTCTTTGGACAGACAGAGAATAGCCATTACTTCAGTTGCGACAGTGATGACAAAACCATCCTTACGTTCAATGCCGTTTACCTTCTTTTCCTGCGCAATCGTAATATTTCGCAGGGTACGGTCATTCATATCCAGGCAGCGTTTCCATGTAACACGTTCCGGATCAATGTTCAGAGGATTGCCCTGATACAGTGAATTATCCAGTACTGCAGCAATCAGGTTGTTGCATGTTGTGATTGCATGCATGTCACCTGTGAAATGGAGGTTGATCTCTTCCATAGGAATGACCTGTGCGTATCCGCCACCGGTAGCTCCGCCCTTCAGTCCGAAGACAGGTCCCAGTGAAGGTTCACGAAGGCACGCCATTGTCTTTTTTCCGATCTTGCTGAGTCCGTCTGCCAGACCGATCGTTGTAGTTGATTTTCCTTCACCGGCAGGTGTCGGGTTAATTGCTGTTACCAGGATCAGTTTTCCGTCAGGACGATCCTTGAGGCGTTCCATTTCACTGATAGATACTTTTGCCTTATTCTTCCCATACGGTTCAAGTGCTTCTTCATTGATTCCGGCTTTTTCCGCAATCAATCTGATGTCCATCAGTTCTGAAGCTTGTGCAATACGCAGATCATTGTTCATAAATTAACCACTCCTTATCCCATTTTCTTTCGGTCAGACAATGCGTGTGACAATGTGATTTCGTCGGCATAGTCCAGCATTCCCCCTGAGGGGAGGCCATGCGCGATCCTTGTGACAAGCAGACCCGGATGACTGTCCTTCAGCAGTCTGTCCAGATACATTGCTGTTGTCTCACCATCCATAGTTGCGCTAGTAGCCAGAATGATTTCATCACATTCTTTGCTGCGTTCTACCAGAGAATCAATATTCAGATCATCAGGCATAATGCCTTTGCTGGTAGAAATCAAACCATTCAGAACATGATATACACCGTGGAATTCACCTGTACGTTCAACCGCGATCACATCTTTCGCGGACTGAACAACAAGGATCTGACGGTGATTCCGGCTGTGATCACTGCAGACTTCACATTCCTGTGATTCTGAAAGATTTCCGCATATTCTGCAATGTGTCAGTTTTTCCTTTACATCGATCATTGCACCGGCGAAGTTCCGTACATCGATCTCATCTGCGTCACAGATCATCAATGCATATCGTTCCGCTGTCTTTTCACCGACACCCGGCAGCATCCGGAAACTTTCAATCAGTCTCTGCAGACTTGCAGGATACATTGATCACATCCCGGGGATCTTCAGTCCCTGTGTTACAGATCCCAGTTTTCTTTCTCTGTCATCAGTTGCCTTTGTTACTGCAGCATTCATGGCGATCATGATCATATCCTGAAGCATTTCTTTGTTGTCTTTTTCAAGAAGGTCTTCTCCGATCTCTACTTCTTCAACTGCATATGTACCATTGATCTTGATGGTGACACCACTTTTTCCGCCGTTGTTTCCTTCATAGATCGTGTTGTTGAGCTGTTCCTCAAGCTTGCCCATCTGGTTCTGCATCATCTGGGCCTGTTCCATTAACTTGGAAAAATCCATACTATTTTCCTCCTTCTTCAATAATCTGTACCAGATCTGATCCAAACAGCTGGATCAGCTGCTGTTCCGGATCCGGTTTTTCATCTTCTTCTTGTTCTGTTTCTTCGGAATATCTGGTGATCTGCCTGATTTCCGGCAGCGTTCCTGATTTTCTGCGAGCAATGAATTCCTTTACTGCTTCTGAATACAGTTTCTCTTCTGCCGCAAAAGGCATCTTGTCGATCTGAGCAGAGTTTTTCAGATATTCGTACAGTTCTCTGTTATACACGGCATCATTGATACGATTTACGATTGCAGACATACTGCTTGTAAACAGGATCGTATTTTTGCCGCTGGCTGCGACTGTACAGCTCCTGAGGTTATTCAGGTATCTGTTCATCTGCATACTGTTGATCAGCGGAGCCAGTTTTGCCTGATCTTCGGTTTTAGACTGCTTATCACTCTGCAGCAGCAGATTCAGAACTTCTTCAACACTCAGTTCCTGATCATTTGCTTCGGCAGGAGCAGATACAGGAGCGGGAGATTCTGCTGCCGGAACAGCTGTATCATCCTCGGCACCGGAATATGAGCTTTCCTCTGCCAATTCCTGTTTTGGTTCTTCTATCTTGATTTCAGGAACAATTTTGACCGGTTCCTGTTTTTTCACGGGCTGAACAGTTCTGACAGGCGCTGTATATTCTGTCTCTGTTTCCTGCAGTGTCATCATATTCATACATGCGATTTCAAAGCAGGATGCCTGTGACTGTGAGATCTTATACGTATCCAATGCTTTCATCAAAGCATCGATCATCTTCATCAGACTTTTTATTGTCGATCCTTCCCCTGCTGCGGCTGCCTGATCTTCTGTCAGCACTCTCAGCAGAGATGCTTTCCCAGTTGTTTTATACAGAACTGTATCTCTTAATATTTCGATCAGCTCAGAATTCATCCTCTCAAGATTGATGCCTCTCTGTTCGCAGGAGCGTATCATTTCTATAACGGATGCCAGATCACCGCTCTGTATTTTTTTCAGCAGATCGATCTTCTGTGTTGTGGAAGACAGACCATAGATCTGATTAATGTCTTCTTCTGTGATGCTGCCCTGAGCATAAGATACTGTCTGTTCAAGTATACTGAGCGCATCACGCATACCACCATCAGCCAGTTCAGCGATTTTTTCCGCTGCTGCCGGTTCCAGACGGAATCCTTCTTTGTCAGATATGTTCAGCAGATGATTTTTGATCTTTTCACGGTCGACCTTGGAAAAATCAAATCTTTGACATCTTGAAACGATCGTTGGCAGAAGTTTCTGCGGGTCTGTTGTAGCGAGGATAAAAATAACATGTGAAGGTGGTTCTTCCAGCGTTTTCAGCAGCGCGCTAGCTGCTGAAGAAGAAAGCTGATGAACTTCATCCACAATATATATCTTATGATGGCCTACCATAGGAGCCAGTCTTGCACGGTCGATCAGATCACGGATATCTTCAACATGTGTTTCGTTAGCCGCATTGATCTCAATGATATCAGGATGTGTTCCTTCAGCAGCTGCAATGCAGTTCACGCAGTGTCCGCATGGTGCTTCTGCCG
Source organism: uncultured Erysipelotrichaceae bacterium (assembly GCA_946622165.1). Lineage (GTDB taxonomy): Bacteria > Bacillota_I > Bacilli_A > Erysipelotrichales > Erysipelotrichaceae > Bulleidia. Next base: position 23,029 of record CAMOPG010000003.1, on the reverse strand, counting down.
GGTTTTCACAGTTGACTGATTTGGCAAGCAATCTTGCCATTGTAGTCTTTCCTGTTCCTCTGGGACCGCAGAACAGATATGCATGACCAACTTTACCTTCTCGGATCGCATTACGAATAGATCGGACGACATATTCCTGGCCGATCACTTCATCAAAATCCGACGAACGATATTTTTGATACAACGCAACTCTGCTCATATGAATGCTCCTTCAGCACTATATTATTATAGCAAAAAGCACTATACCTGCCATTTGGAAATAGTGCTTATTTATCATGTGTTTTGATCATTTTTGTTTTCTGTGTCTGCTGTTTCTTTCAGCATTGCAGATTTGCGGAATGAGGCCGGATCACGCTTCGGCCGTTTCCTTTTTTCCCGGAAAAAATCTGTCAGGATCCTGCTGCATTCCGGCTGAAGTATTTCCGATACTACCGCAGGATGATGGTTCAGATGCGAGATCTGTTTAATCTGGATAAGGCTGTCCACTGCACCGCCTTTCGGATCCTTTGTTCCATAATACAGATTTCTGACTCTTGAAAGAATGATCGCACCCGTACACATCATACATGGCTCCAGTGTTACATACAGGTCACAGTCATCCAGACACCATGTGCCTAGTTTTTTGCTTGCTTTCTGGATTGCAAGAAATTCTGCGTGCGCATATGCCTGTTTGTTTTTCTCCTTCAGGTTATGTGCCCGTGCAATCACTTTTCCATCCTGCACGATCACTGCCCCTACCGGAACCTCGTCGATCATACGAGCTTTTTCCGCTTCCTTTAATGCCAGACGCATATAGTATTCATGATTTTTAACGATCTTTTCTTTCATATATATAAAATGGTACACGCAAGCAGAGGTTTTTATGGCTGCTTCCTTCCGGACCTGACCAGGTTCTATACATGCTTGCTGTACCACGGATATTATATGTGCATTTTATTGTTTCATCAACAATAAAGTTTTCCCTGTATTGTTTCACGTGAAACAATCAAGAGAGCCTTTTACAGCTCTCTTGATCATTACAGTGTATTTTTCTTTTCTTCTTTCGGCAGAATTACTTCCTGACCGCCCATATAAGGACGAAGAGGTTCAGGAATTCTGACGCTTCCATCTGCCTGCAGATTGTTTTCAAAGAAAGCAATCAGCATTCTCGGAGGTGCGACAACCGTATTATTCAGTGTATGCGCAAAGTAATTGCCCTTTTCTCCTTTAATACGGATACCAAGTCTTCTTGCCTGTGCATCACCCAGATTGGAGCAGCTGCCTACTTCGAAGTATTTCTTCTGACGAGGAGACCATGCTTCGACATCGCAGCTCTTGACCTTCAGATCTGCAAGATCGCCTGAGCAGCATTCCAGAGTACGTACAGGAATATCCAGGCTGCGGAAGAAATCAACGCTGTTCTTCCAGAGCTGATCATACCAGTAAGGAGAATCTTCCGGTTCACATACTACGATCATTTCCTGTTTTTCAAACTGATGAACACGATACAGACCGCGTTCTTCAATACCATGAGCACCTACTTCTTTTCTGAAGCAAGGGCTGTAGCTTGTCAATGTATAAGGAAGATTTGCCTTCTGGAGTGTTCTGCCCATGAAACGTCCGATCATTGAATGTTCGGATGTGCCGATCAGATAAAGATCTTCACCTTCAATCTTATACATCATGTTCTGCATTTCAGCAAAGCTCATAACGCCGTTGACAACATCACCATGGATCATGAACGGAGGAATTACATATGTGAAGCCTCTGTTGATCATAAAGTCACGTGCATATGACAGAATGGAAGAATGCAGTCTTGCAACATCACCTAACAGGTAATAGAAGCCGTTTCCTGAAGTGTTTCTTGCACTGTCCAGATCAATACCGTCAAGTGCTGTCAGAATATCTGTGTGATAAGGAATCTCATAGTCCGGTACAACGGGTTCACCGAATTTTTCAATTTCAACGTTTTCAGAGTCATCCTTACCGATCGGAACTGACGGATCGATGATGTTCGGAATAACCATCATCTTTTCTTTGATCACTGCTGAGAACTCTTCCTCTTTCTTTTCAAGATTCAGAAGTTCCTGTTCCATATCTTTGACCTGCTGCTTTGCGGCTTCAGCTTCTTCCTTTTTGCCCTCACGCATCAGCATGCCGATAGATTTGGATATTTTGTTTCTCTCTCCTCTTAATGCATCTGCTCTTGTTTTGGATTCACGGAACTTTTTATCAAGTTCTGCTACTTCATCAACAAGAACAAGCTTTTCATCCTGGAACTTCTTTCTGATATTTTCTTTTACAAGTTCAGGATTTTCGCGAATCAGTTTAATGTCGATCATTTTTGCCTCCCTATTAACAAAAAAACATCATCCTGATTAGGGACGATGTTGATCGCGGTGCCACCCTATTTGCAATTGTTTCACGTGAAACAATTACCACTTCATTGTACGTATAACGGACGTATCCGGGGATCATTACTCCCACTCTGAGATGGATTTCAACCTGAATCAGACCGGTTCGCATCAACCACCGGTTTTCTGCATCAGACAGCAGGTTTACTTGTTCTCTTCAACGTTTTACTGAACCATTTTGGCATTGAGAAAGTTGTTTGTCAAGATTCATACCATTATACTAATAATTGAAGAAGGTTAATTATGACAAAAAAAATATTCAATGTATGTTTAGCTATATTGTTATTGTCAGGCTGCGCTTCAAAAGAAGAAGAAAAGCCTGAAGAAACCTATTCCGGACCGCTGGTTCAGGAAGAAGAAATGACAGATGAAGAAAAAGAACTGTACATGATCCAGTCATGCATTTCTGACTATAATGAGGACAAAATTGCTGAGCGTGAGGAATACTTTCAAATAAAGATACCTCCCTTTCCAATCGGCATCACATCTTTGCCGGAGATCGATTCATTATCTGATCTGAAAGAAATCAAGGATGACTCAGATGTAACAAATACTGCATATGTAGGTATTTATGATCTGAAAGAACCCTATCAGGCTATGTTTACGATCTACCATCCGAAAAAAGCAAGTTTCTGGATGAACGGAAAAATAGACTTCTGTATTGATCCTTCAGATGTTGAAACAAACAATCCTGCATTTGCAGAATATAAAAATGCACTGGATTCACTCCTTGCACAAAAAACTGATGTATTGAACTGGCTTTATGGAATCAATGTAGAACTCGGTGATGAGGTTTCTCCCGGTTATTATGAAGTTCTTTCTATGGGCTCAAATCATCCAGAGAATATAGATGATATCAAAGCTCTGGCGGAGCAGGTATTTACCAAAGACTTCCTGGAGACAAACTATTACCCGACAGTATTCAAATCATTCAATTCTGTTTATAAAATGATCGACGATAAACTATGCTGTGTTCTGACAGAGTTGTATACCCTTCCTTATATAGAATATGAAACAGAATATATCATCGCTGCAGAAGAGGAAGACAATATTGTGAAATTAAATATTCTTTCTTCCATTGAAGACACTGTTCAGCCGAAGATATATGAATTAAGTCTGATCAGAACAGCTGATGGTTATCGATTATCAGATGAAGTCTGATAAATACTTTTTTAACTTTATTTTATTGATAGTATCGTGATTATATTTGTTATAATATTGCTTAGCAGTAAATAGTTATTGTTTTATAAAAAATATCTTTGGAGATTGTAAAAATGTCTGAAAAGAAATCATCTTACGAAAAAAAACTAGAATATAATAATGCCTATAATCGTGAAAAATATCGTTCTTTTTCCATTCGATTCAATATCCAGAATGAAGATGAAATCATTAAATGGTTGGAAAATCAGCCTGGTATCAAGCATTATCTGACAGATCTGATCATTTCAGATATGAAGAAAAACAAGGAAGAAAAACTTACAAAGAAAAAAGAAGAAAAGAAAGATAAAAAGAAAAAGAAAAAGTCAAAATGATATTGCTGCCGGGATCTTGTTCTCCCGGTTTTTTATTGCAGTCAAAAAGCAGTTTATTCTGCAGGTTTGCTGAAGGATAAACTGCTTCTTTTTATGCTCTTTCCTTAATTATATAAGGTTATTCTGTTTCTTTCTGACTGTCATCATCTGCAGGCACTTCTGCTGATTCAGTTTCAGCGGCTGTTTCTTCTGAAACAGCTGCATCAAGTACCTCTACATTGGATACTTTCTTTGAATCATCAACTCGGATCAGTTTAACACCCTGTGCTCCCCTTCCATATACAGAAACTGTATTCAGAGAGATTCTGATGACAATACCGTCATCTGTCATGATCATGCAGTCCTCATCACCGCGCACTGCTTTCATGCAGACGATATTTCCGGTCTTTTCAGTAATATTCAATGCTTTAACACCCTTAGCACCGCGGTTTGTGATTCTGAAGTCATCCAGAAGAGATTTCTTGCCGAATCCTTTTTCCGTAACTGTAAGGATATATTCACCCTCTTTGTTTGTTGCCATACCGATGACGCTGCTGCCATCTGTATTAACACCTCTGACGCCGCGGGCAGTTCTGCCAAGAGGACGAACATCTTTTTCATTGAATCTGATTGCTTTGCCGTTTGCACATGCAAGAATGATTTCATCATCACCGCTTGTTCCTTTGACAAATGCAAGTTCATCATCGTCATTCAGACCGATCGCGATCTTGCCGTTCCGGTTGATATTTTCAAATTCATCAATCGTTGTACGTTTGATCAGACCATTCTTTGTAGCAAAGAAGAGGAATTTTGCGCTGTCCTCAGCTCCATAAGGAACCAGGGCCTTGACGCTTTCATTCTTATCAAATTTCAGCAGGTTGATGACCGGAATGCCCTTTGATGTACGGCTGTAAGCAGGAATATTGTATCCCTTGATCCTGTATACACGTCCGAGACTGGAGAATACAAGCAGATGATCATGAGTAGACATATTGATGAACTGGTCGATCACATCATCTTTATTCAGTTCCATTCCCTTGATGCCTTTGCCGCCGCGGTTCTGAACTCTGTATGTATCTGCAGCAATTCTCTTGATATAACCGTTGCTGGAAAGCGTGATGATGATATTTTCGACAGGAATCAGATCTTCATCCTCCATATCAGCAGTTGCATCAATGATCTCACTGCGTCTGGGATCCGCAAATTTGGCTTTGATCTCAAGCAGTTCATCTTTGATGATCTGTTCGATTCTTTCCTTATGAGCAAGGATATCCTGCAGATCGGCGATCTTGATCAGAAGTTCCTGATATTCATTTTCGATCTTTTCACGTTCCAGACCTGTCAGTCTTCTGAACTGCATATCAAGAATAGCTTTTGCCTGGATCTCATCAAGTCCGAATCCTTCCATCAATCTGGGCATTGCTTCATTTGCATCTCTTGATGCTCTGATCGTATGAATGATTTCATCCAGATTATCAACAGCGATCCTTAAACCTTCAAGGATATGAGCTCTCGCCTGTGCTTTTTCAAGATCAAACCTGGTTCTTCTGGCAATTACATCTTCCTGATATTTGACGTATTCCAGAATCATGTCTTTCATGCCAAGCAGTCTGGGTACATTATTGACAAGAATGACATTGTTGACGTTGAAATTGGACTGCAGAGGAGTCAGTCTGTAAAGCTGGTTCAGCAGTACTTCAGGCTGCACATCTTTGCGGAGTTCCATAACGATGCGGATACCGTTCATATTGGACTCATCACGCATATCCGTAATGCCTTCGATCACCTTATCACGTGCCAGGCTTGCAATTCTTTCGAACATGGACGCTTTATTGACCATGTACGGGATCTCATAGATCACAATACGTGATTTGCCGTTCGGCATATCTTCGATCTTTGTTTTGCCGCGCATGATAATGGTTCCGCGTCCGGTCTCAAATGCCTGACGGATACCTGATCTTCCGATAATGAATGCACCAGTCGGGAAGTCAGGACCTTTGATGTATTCCATCAGATCCGTACTTGTCATATCCGGATTTTCCATAACGGCGATAACACCGTCAATTGTTTCCCCGAGATTGTGCGGTGCAACGTTCGTTGCCATACCTACAGCAATACCGTTGGAACCATTTACGATCAGATTCGGAAAACGTGAAGGAAGAACAGAAGGTTCCTTTTCTTCACCATCATAGTTATCGACCATGTCGACGGTATTTTTATCAAGATCTCTCAGCATTTCTACCGAGATCTTGGCCATACGCGCTTCGGTATAACGCATAGCGGCAGCACCGTCTCCGTCCATTGAACCGAAATTACCGTGTCCATCTACGAGAACAGCTCTCATATTCCAGGGCTGAGCAAGATATACCAGGGAACCATAAATGGAAACATCTCCGTGAGGATGATATTTACCCATGGTATCACCGACAATACGCGCACATTTACGATATGGTTTGTCCGGTCCGTTATTCATTTCATTCATTGCAAAGAGAATTCTTCTCTGAACCGGCTTCAGACCGTCTCTGACATCAGGAAGAGCTCTTGCAACAATGACTGACATGGAATAATCAAGGAAATCTCTTTTGATTTCTTTCGTCAGTTCTGTTTCTGTAATATTACCGGGATCAAAATTTTCTTCATCAAATTCCATGAATTCATCTTCTTTAGCCATATTTTCCTCCCGTTATTACACATCAAGATTCTCTACGAAGTTCGCGTTTTCAATAATGAAATTCTTGCGGGGTTCAACTTCTTCACCCATCAGCATACTGAATGCCTGGTCTGCTGCTTCAGCATCACCGACATTTACTCTGATCAAGGTACGGTTTTTCGGATCCATTGTTGTCTCCCAAAGCTGGGACGGATCCATTTCACCCAGACCTTTATATCTCTGGATACTGAGACGATCACCAAGCTCTCTCTTTACCTCTTCAAGCTGTCTGTCGGTATAAGCATATCTGACAGTGTTGCCTTTCGTAACTTTATAAAGAGGCGGCTGAGCAATATATACATATCCTTCATCAAGGATCGGACGCAGATAACGATAGAAGAATGTCAGAAGAAGCGTTCTGATATGAGCACCGTCAACGTCGGCATCGGTCATGATGACGATCTTATGATAACGAAGCTTGGATGTATCTACTTCATCCATGACGCCGCATCCGAACGCAGTGATCATGGAGCGGATCTCTGAATTCTCAAATGCTCTGTGCTGACGCGCTTTTTCAACGTTCAGGATCTTACCTCTCAAAGGCAGGATCGCCTGATAGTGTGAATCTCTTCCCTGCTTTGCAGAACCGCCGGCGGAGTCACCCTCGACGATATAGATTTCACAGATCGAAGCATCTTTTGATGAACAGTCAGCCAGTTTTCCGGGAAGTGAACTGATTTCAAGAGCACTCTTTCTTCTTGTTAATTCTCTTGCTTTTTTAGCAGCCATTCTTGCCTGGGAAGCAAGGGTTGCTTTTTCCATGATAGCTTTAGCCTCATCAGGATTTTCCATCAGGAAACGTTCAAGCTGGGAACCGAAAATATCCGATACGATCTTTCTGACTTCTGAGTTGCCGAGCTTTGTTTTGGTCTGTCCTTCATACTGCGGATCAGGATGTTTGACACTGATCACAGCAGTAATGCCTTCTTTGCAGTCATCACTGGTCAGGTTATCGTCTTTTTCCTTAAGGAAGTTATTCTCACGGGCATATTTATTGATGATCCTGTTCAATGCAAGACGGAATCCTTCTTCATGTGTTCCGCCTTCAGCAGTATTGATATTATTGCAGAAGGTATAAACATTCGGATTGTAGCCGTCATTGTACTGAACTGCTACTTCAACCTGGATATTCTGCTCATACCCTTCACAGTAAATGATATCGGGATGAACAACAGATCTGTTTTTATTCAGATATGCTACATATTCCTTCAGTCCGCCTTCAAACATGTAAACATATTCACGTTTATTTTCGTCTTCAACTCTTTCGTCACAGAAAACAAGACGAATTCCCTTGTTTAAGAAAGCAAGCTGTCTCAATCTGTCTCTTAAAGTGTCGTGGTTATAAACTGTTGTTTCCGTAAAGATCGTCGGATCTGCCTTGAATGTGATCGTAGAACCGTGTTTGTTTGGATCACAGCTTCCAATGACCTCAAGAGGCTTGACAGCGTGGCCTCCGTTTTCAAAACGAACATAATATTCACTGCCGTCATGAAATACACGTACTTCCAGCCATTCTGACAAGGCATTGACAACTGAAGCACCTACGCCATGAAGACCGCCGGATACTTTATATGCACCGCCGCCGAATTTACCGCCTGCGTGCAGTACGGTAAAGATCGTTTCAATCGTTGATTTGCCGGTCTTTGCATTGACACCTGTCGGCATACCTCTTCCGTCATCTTCGACAGTAACAACATTGTCTTTATCGACCGTAACTCTGATCGTTGTGGCATAGCCTGCCATGGCTTCATCGATACCGTTATCTACGATTTCCCAGACAAGATGATGAAGACCTTTTTCAGATGTAGAAGCAATATACATACCCGGACGTTTTCTGACAGCTTCCAGACCATCCAGAACCTGAATATCATCATCACTGTATTCATGAGTTACTTTGATATCCATTTCTTCTCCGATTACAGCTTCTGTTTCGAATGTTTCTTTTTCTTCGCTCATCATTTACCTCCGTTGTATTCCGTAACGATTCCATTAGTGATCCTGAATTCCCTGACAGGATAATCTTTCAGAAATTCAGGACGATCCGTTGAAGTGATAATGCTCTGACATTTGCCATAGATCTCCTGGATCAGTCTTTTCTGACGAGTCATATCAAGTTCAGACAGTACGTCATCCAGCAGCAGTACAGGTACCTTTCCTGACTTGCTTTCCGCAAATTTCATCAATGACAATTTAAAAGCCAGCAATATCATTCTTTTCTGGCCCTGGCTGGCCGTATAGATAACATTCTGATCATTCAGATCAAATTCAATATCTTCTCTGTGAATGCCGTTTCCTGTTACATGATATTCAAGATCACGAAGTCTTAAGTTCATGTACAGCATTCTTAATTCATTTTCGATATCATTGCTTTCAGCATCGATCACCGAATGATACCGGATCGTTCCTTTCAGATCAGTACCTGATAATCTTTGGAATATACCAGGCATATGCCGGTTGATCTCAGATATGAATTTTCTCCGTTCTTCAATAATGATCCGGGACACTCCAATGATCTGTTCATCCAGTATATCCAGATAACGTATATCCGGTTCTTCCTGTTTCAAAAGGATATTCCTGTCTTTCAGAAGTGCATTGTATTTTGAAAGTGCCGCTAGATATTGCGAAGAAACTTTTGTGATCTCCTGATTCAGGATCTTCCTGCGTTCTTTCGGAGCATCGGAAAATATACCCATATCATCCGGAGAAAAAAGGATGACATTCAGAAGACCGATAAATTCACTGTTTCTTTTGACAGGCTGCTTTCTAACCAGAAGTGTTTTCCCTTCCGGATGAATCAGAATATCGATCCTTTTATCAGTGCCATCCTCAAAAATACAACCTATTTCGGCATAATCTGTACCGTTTCTGATCAGACTCTGATCAGAATTAAGACGATGCGATCTCGTTAAAGACAAACAAACCATGCTTTCAAGAAGATTGGTTTTACCCTGTGCATTATCTCCGGTGATCAGATTCATTCCGGGATCCAGTACGATCTCTGTTTTTTCATAATTTCTGAAATTATGAAGTCTGAGATTTTTAATAATCATTCGATAACAAACTTTCTTCCATTCACAAAAACAATGTCGCCAGGATAGAGTTTCTTTCCTCGTCTGTCTTCTTTCACACCATTCACGGTAATATCAAGTTCTTTCACAAGATACTTTGCCTGACCGCCTGTAGAAGCGAATCCGTTCAGTTTCAGAAACTGAGTCAGGGTAATATACGGTAATTTTGCTTCTGCCATTTTCAGCCCTTTCTAAGCGCCTTTACAGGCTTGATATATTATATCATAAAATAGCCCTGAAATCCGCTTATAATGCCATTAAAAACGCGTTACAGAACGTAAAAAAACAACCTGTTCAAACAGATTGCTTTTCAGATGATCAATTGTATGTTCTGACAGGAAGAACAAGCTGCAGAAGTGAATCGTCATCACCCTCATTGACAAGGATGAAAGGCTTCATCTCTCCCGTAAATTTGATAAGAATATTTTCTGAACTTAAAGCTTTTGCGGCGTCTTCTACATAAGTTCCGGAGAAGCTGATATCCAGAGGTTCACCTGTATAATTTTCAGCGATCAGTTCTTCATGTGCTTCACCGATCTCCTGTGATTTGTTTGTCAGAATCACTTCATTTCCGCTGATCTGGCATCTGATGATCGCCATGTTGTCCGTTTTGATAAATGAAGATCTGTCCAGAGCACTGATCAATGATCTGCGGTTGATCAGAAGTTCCCTGCTGAATTCCGTAGGGATCAGTCTTTCTGTTTCAGGGAAAGTACCGTCAAGCAGTCTGCTCTGCATGATGATCCCGCCTTCAGAGAATACGATCTTTTTCTCATTCTGGCTGATCTCAACGTCGGAATCAGATGAACCGAAGATGCTGCGTGCCATGTTCAGTGTTTTTGCGACTACAGTGATTCCGAAAGGTTCACATTCTGTGCTGATCGTCTTCTTTGCAAGACGATAGGAATCGGTTGCCGTACATGTCAGTACACTGCCGTCACACTTCATATTGACGCCTGTTAAGATCACGCGTGTATCTTTTGCATTGACAGCGAATGCTGTTTCTTCAATAATCTCGGATAATTTCTGACATTTGATCGTGAAGTGATTTGCAGGAATCGAGAAATCGATCGTAGGATAATCAGATGAACGGAATCCGTTGATCTTGAATTCTGCTTTTCCGCCTGAGAATCTTGTCAGAGTTCCATCAATGATCTCGATCTGAATTTCTTCTGAATCGATCTTTCTGACGATCTCATTCAGATATCTGTAATCAATGACAACAGATCCTTCTTCAATGACTGATAAATTCAGTTCAGGTTCTGTTTCATTTGAGAGAACCATCTTGATTGAAATATCTGCATCACTGCCTGTAATGACCAGTTCGTTTGTAAATGCTTCGATTTTGATTCCTGAAAGAGCAGGAACCGGTGAATTGGGAGCGATCGCTCTGGAAACGATCTGCAGAGCTTCGTAAAATTTGTTTTTTGAGATTCTGATATTCATGGCGCAGCCTCCTGTATATATTTTTTTATTTAAAACAATTACTATTAGCAGTGTTCATATTGTGGAAAACTCTTATTTTCCGCATAACACTCATCTATTTTACCATTTTGGATATGTTGATTAAAGGTTGATAAAAATGTTGATAATCAGATCGTGAGAAGACGTTCTATATCTTTAACAGCTGTTGCAAATGCTGTATCTTTCGAAATCTGCTTCTCGACTTTCTTGCATGCGCTGATGACAGTCGCATGATCTCTTCCGCCGAATTCTTCTCCTATTTTAATATAGGGAAGATCCAGAAGTTTTCTGCAAAGATAGATAGAGATATGTCTTGCATTGGATATATTCTTTGTTCTGGTCTTTCCGGTGATCTGCTGCTTTGTAAGCCCGTAATAATCTGCGACGCAGCGTATGATCTTATTCGGAGATATGCCTGTTACATCCGAAACAACAGCCTGATTTCTTAAAGCGTTGACAACTGTTTCAAAATGAATAACTGATTTATCTTTCTGGAACATGATCGCATAAAAGAGTACACGGTTCCAGGCTCCTTCAAGATCACGTACGTTTCCGGAGAAATTGCTGGCAATATAAGCAAGTCCCTGTTCATCGACATCATTGATATCACTTCCGCTGTTTTTGATCTTCAGTCTGAGGATCGCGAGAGATGTTTCAAACTCAGGAGAATCAATGCCTACCGATAATCCGCTGGAAAAACGGCTGATCAGACGATCTTCCAGTCCTTTGATCTCTTTCGGCTGTCTGTCAGACGCAATGCAAACCTGTTTTCTGTTATTTACCAGCTCGTTGTAAATGGAAAAGAAAACTTCATGAGATTTTTCTTTTCCTGCAAGGAACTGAATATCATCGATCAGAAGCAGATCGATGGAACACATAAACTGCTTGAAATATTCGATTTTGTTATTCTGGATCGCTTTAACGACCTTTTCAACAAATTTCAATGACTCGATATAATAAACTTTTTTATCGGGATATGCTTTCTTGACATAATTTCCGATTGCCATCAAAAGATGTGTTTTGCCGAGTCCGGAATTACCGTATATAAATAAAGGATTAAAATACTTGCCGGGATTATAGGCGCATGCAAGAGCAGCTGCCTGGCTTTCCCTGTTGCAGTCTCCGACTACGAAGTTTTCAAATGTTCGGTCAGGCTGGATCGTCATACTTCCGAAATCATCATCTTCAATTACCTGTGCCGGTGCTTCCTGTATCAGCTGTCTTGTTTTCAGATCTTTGTCCTGAATGACTTCAACAGTAATGGGATGATCCAGTTCCAGAACAGCGATCAATGCTGTCTGGATCAGATCAGGCACAAGAATCTGCTTTGCGATGATGTTCGGGGCAATAATGATTGCTTTTTCCGTATTGAGTTCATGAATATAGCAGTCATTATAAAAAGTATTAACAATATCCTGATCTAATTGCTTATTGTCTATTAAATATTTCAAAGCCTGTTTCCAGGCATCTTCTAGATATTGATCTCGGGTGCTCATAATGCGTAATACTCCTGATGATTTTGATGATGCAAATACTATTCTAAACATGTCATTATTAAAATTCTATATTAAAATTGTGGAAAACTTTTTTGTCCACAACTGAAATTTCAATAAATATTGACAATTATCAGCAAAATCAGATTTTTCCACACTTTTCCACAAAATTAATTGTTTATAAATAGTGGATAAAAAAATCAACAATGTGGAAAACTTTGATTCCTGTGGAAAAAATAATCAGCGTTATAATTTATCAACAAGTTATCAACATCAAAAAAGCGCATAATTATCGTATTTTTCTAACAATTAACAGTTTTCCACAATTGTGGAAAATAATAACTTTTTATATGTAAAAAGTATGTTGAAAACTCGTTGAAACAGGCAAAAAACAGGCATTTTTTTTAAATTTTATGAGGAATGGCCAAAATATATGTGGAAAAACTGAAATGTACAATGAAAGGCAGCTTCTGAAACTTTATGAGCTGTTTGAACTGTATATTGGCATCAGAAAAGCCGGGAACATCCGGCAATCCCTGAACCAATAAAAAAGACCGTGAATGACTCACGATCTCTTGATGTTATTCTTCTTCAGCCGGTTCCTCATCAGGTACATATTTGATGCAGAGATGACGTTCGGAACCTTCTCCTTCACTCTCTGTTTTGATATTGTGCCAGTTGCTGAGATATTTATGAATGACTTTTCTTTCGTCATTAGGCATCGGATCCAGATCAGCATCGATATGTGTGCGCTGGACCTGCTTTGCTGTTCTTCTTGCGATGGAACGCAGTTTTGAATATCTGTCTTCTTTGTAATCATTAACATCAACAAGAATATCAATGCGTTTTCTGAATTCATTGTTGACTGCGCCTCTGACAACTGTATTCAGTGCAGCAAGTGTTTTGCCCATTTTACCGATCAGTACTGCATTGTTTTCTGCATTCAGTCTGACGATATAGCCATTGTCTTTTTCTTCAATGCCTACTTCGATATCCTGATCGATTCCTGTAAAGAAATTGCCGATATAGTCGAAGAGGAATTCCTTTACATCATCTGAACAGTAAACGTCAGCAGAAACGGATGAACCGATTCCGAGAAGACCTTTCTTCTCTTCTGTAATGAAATATGTCAGATCTTCTACAGCAACTCCTTTTTCCTCTGCTGCAGCAGCAAGAAGTTCTTCTAATGTTTTTGCAGTATAGTTGTTCATCTTACAGCACCTTCCTGTTTCTGTTTATCGATGATCTTCTGAACAAGCAGAGTCTTGACGATATTGACTACTGAGTTGATAGCCCAGTAAACAGTCATAGCTGTCGGCCACATCAGACCGAATACCATGATCATGCCCATCATATAGATGTTCATCATCATATTGTTGTTCTTGGGTTTTTCAGGACGGCGGTGGTGCTTTTCTGCTTCAGCTTTTGCTTTTCTTTCAGCTATCTTCTGAGGAAGCATCATTGAGACAAACTGAATGAGACCCATCAACAGCCAGATAACAATGTAGAGATACTGACCTTCTTTGACTCCCTGCATCGGTGTCTGTGCAAGTGACAGACCAAGGAATGTACCGGTTTTAACTGCAGCTGAGCGCTGTACTGCCTGATACATCGCAATGATGATCGGAAACTGAATAAATGTGATCAGGATGGATGAGAGCGGATTGACATTGTATTTCTTATACAATGCATTCATTTCATTTGCCTGACGCATTTTTGAAGCGTCATCATCTCTGCCCTCATATTTTCTCTGGATACGTTCCAGCTGAGGCTGGATCAGCTGCATCTGCTGCATCTGGATCGTTGATTTCAGTGTAACTGCAAGCAGGACCAGGTTTACCAGGATCGTAACCAGAGCAATACCCATGCCTACGCCGATCTTCGGAGCGACGATATTCAGCAGCTGTGAGAGAGGCCATACAAAGATCGCACTGAACCAGCTCTCTGTACTCATGATTTCTTTGAATGTTGTATCTGTAGTAATCTGCAGGATCTGTCCGTTTTCGTCCATCGGAATACGGCATCCGCTGGCACTGATGGTGAATATTACAAGCATACTCAGCATCAGTAATCTCTTTGTTGAGTTCTTGAGCTTCATAGAATCTCCTTTATATAAATATAAAAAACGCTACTGTATTATAGCGTTTAACATCAGTTTTTCCAAGTTATTTTTATTAATCGCATAGCTGCGCTCTTTGTATCCGAATCTTGCAATCACAATGCAGTCATAAGGATATGTTTTGAAATCTATCATTTCCTGGCACATCATCCGGATCTGCCGTTTATAAAGGTTTCTTTCCACGGCTTTTCCCATTTTGCGAGATAATGAAACACCGATACGGGCTTCTTCTTCGGATTTCGGAGCGTAGTAAAGAACAAAGCTGGCATTTGCTTTTTTGGAAGCACTGTGGATCAGCTTCTGAAACTCCTGTGATTTTCTGACTCTGTTTTTCTTTTTCATATCAGTTATCATCTATACCGGTCAAAAAAAACCACCAATCGGCGGTTCTCTTTAAGCAGATAATACCTTTCTGCCCTTGGCTCTGCGTCTAGCTAAAACTTTACGGCCGCCGACGGTTGCCATTCTGGCTCTGAAACCGTGAGTGGACTTAGTTTTTCTCTTGCTCGGCTGGTATGTTCTTTTCATTCATGCCACCTCCGTTTTTTACATAAGAACAAATGCTAATATATAATACAGAAGCAGCCTATAAAAGTCAACGAGGTATTTGAAAAAGAAATATCGGAATTATACGAAAATATGCAGTTTTTTTACATATGAAGATGAATTGTGCTGCATAATGATCGTATGAATCGGCTTTTCATTCAGGTATTACTTTCAAATCGTGCGCCTGTGGTATACTTGTTAGGCATAAGGAGGATTTTTCTACTATGAAACTGACTACCATTATGATCATCTTTATGATCTTTTATATGATCTACAGCAATATCGGCATGGGAAAGAAAACACTGAAAAGCAAAAAGCTGAATGCCGTACTTCAGGATATGCCGGATAAAGATCTGATTTTCCAGGAACTGGATGAAATGATCGCTGAAGAAACAGATCCGGCATTTGTTTCCAAATATATGGTCATAAAGCTCTGGGCTTCTATTTATCATAATGAGAACGAATTGTTTCTGGAACTTCTGGATCAGCTGAATATCGATTCGCTGATCAGTGACGGAAAGAACAATACGATCATCAATTATGAAGATTCATTCTTTTATCTGCTTCTTGCGATTCCGAACCGTCTTTTCTATGCAGAAGAACCTGAACTGATGGAAAAGTTCTATGAAAAGCTTGAACCGTACAAGGAAACATTAAAGAATTATCTCGTTTATGCCCTTGGCATGGCAGCACGCAAGTATTACCAGAATGAAGAAGATCTCGGCAGAGAAATGTATATCAAGCTGGATGAAGGTGACTACGGTGAGTTCAGATACAATAAGCAGCTGATCGGAATTTATAAGAATATCGCTTCATCATTCATGGCCGGCATAGCGCTTCAGCAGAATGATATGGAACAGTATGAACAGCAGCTGCCGTATCTTCAGAGCTTCTCAGCCAGCGGTCTTGGTGCAAGATGGCTGAAAGAGCTTGGTATTGAACTTCCTAAGGATCCTGAAGAAGAGGAAGAAAATACAGAAGAAAAACCTGAGGAAGCATCAGCTGACGAAGAAACAGAACCGGAGAAAGAGGAAAACAAATGAAACTGATCGCCGGATTGGGAAACCCCGGGAAGGAATATGCGAATACCCGTCATAACAGCGGATTTATGGCTATGGATCTGCTGGCAGAAAAATGCGGCGTCAGTATACAGACAGAGAAATGGAATGCTTTGACTGCCGTTGTCAGGATCGAAGGACAGCCTGTGCTTCTGATGAAGCCGCTGACTTATATGAACAATTCAGGAAGCGCCGTCATACAGGCAGTGAATTTCTATCACATTGAACCTGAGGATGTTCTGATCCTGCATGATGATATGGACCTGCCTGTCGGATCTTTGAGGATACGGAAGAATGGAAGCTCCGGCGGACAGAAAGGCATGAGATCCATTCAGCAGACGATGCATACGGAACAGATATCCAGGATCAGGATCGGTGTCGGACATGACAGAAGCGGAAATGTTCCTGATTATGTTCTGTCACCTGTAGCGAAAGCGGATCAGGAACTGTTCCATGAAACACTTACAGCAGCTGCGGAAGCTGCATACGCATGGGCATATCTGCCTATGGAAACTGTTATGAACAGATATAACAGAAAAGAAAAGAAAAAAGAGGAAGAGTGAACATATTAAACAGATTATTATCTGAATTTGATCAGAATGAGGCTGTCAGGATACTGGATGGAAACAGAGGCAAACTGCCCCTGTCTTCTCTGATCGAAGAAGCAGTGGTTATCAGTGCTTCTTACAGAAAAGATCCAAGGCCGATCCTTGTAGTCAAAAATAACCTGTACAGTGCGCAGCGTCTTTATGAAAGAGTGTCAGCTCTTTTATCTGAAGATGAGTGCGCTCTTTTCGGCGCGGATGAATCCCTGCGTGTAGAAGCAATCGCCGCATCTCCTGAAATGACCGCAAATAAAGTGGAGACGCTGGCATCATTACTGAAGAATCCGGCACAGGTCGTGATCTCCTGTCCTTCAGGTCTCCTGCGTCATCTGCCTGCTCCGGAACAGTTCAGAAACAGCTGTATTGATCTCAGAACAGATGAAACGATGGATATGGATGACCTTCTGCATCGTCTTCAGGCAGGCGGTTACTACCGGACTTCCCATATCGATCAGCCTCTGAGTTTTGCGGCAAGAGGCGGCATCGTAGATATTTATTCAATTAATTATGAACAGCCGATCCGTGTGGAATTCTTTGATGATGTGATCGAATCGATCCGTTTCTTTGATGTTCTGACACAGAAAACGATACGTAATATCAATGAAGTGCATATCGTTCCGGCAAATGAAGTACTGTTTTCAGAACAGGAAACAGAAGAGATTGCATCAGCCTGCCGGGCGATCCTTGAAGAAAAAAACGATCCGATCCTGACAAGCAATGTTGAATCAGATCTGAATCTGATCGAATCAGGGATCCGTGAAACGAGGCTGTATCCGTATACCGCATTTCTGAGCACTACATCCGGTATATGGGATTACATGGGCAGGCCGGTTGTGATCTGGTCTGATCCGGATGAGATCAATGAGAAAACAAAGCGTCTGATCGAAGACAGCGTTTCCTATATTCAGGAACAGGTCCAGGAGAAAAAATTACCCGGGAAATATTCTGTCTGGCATGAGCTTTCACGTGCCGCAAAAGGCTGCCCTTCAATCAAAGAAGACCCGTTTGCGGATAATATTGCAAATATCAATGAACTGCATCTTCCGAACGATGCGCTTGAGATCAAGCTTCAGATACTGAGATCATACCCGAAGGTATTATTCTGTCTTGATGAAAAAGAAACAGGCAGAGTCGTGGAAGCCTGCGTCAATGAAAAGATCCCCTATCAGCTGGTCATTGATGATGAACCGATCACAGAAGGTTTTCATATAGCTGTTTCCCCGCTGCCTGAAGGATTTACCTATGCTGTATCAGGTCTGACTGTTGTGACATCTGCGGAACTGTTTGAAGTACACAGACATACCGGCAGATATGAGAAAAAGTTCAGCAGCGCGGAAGTCATTCACGGATATGATGAACTGGAGGCGGGAGACTATGTCGTCCATGCCCAGCATGGTGTCGGACAGTATATCGGTATTGAAACAAGAGAAGTCAGAGGCGTCATGCGTGATTTTCTGCGGATCGTATACCGCGGAAATGCAGAACTGCTCGTTCCTCTGGAACAGTTCAGGCTTGTCAGAAAATTTGTTTCCCGTGAAGGCGTTGTACCGAAGCTGAACAAACTCGGCAGTACGGAATGGGACAAGACAAAGAAACGCCTGGAAGAAAATGTGAATGACATCGCAGAACGTCTTGTCAATCTGTATGCGGTGCGTGAAGAACATATCGGCTATGCCTTCCAGCCCGACAGTCCGATCCAGAAAGAATTTGAGGATTCTTTTGAATATGAGCTGACACCGGATCAGAGGAAAGCCGTGGAAGAAGTCAAACGGGATATGGAGAGCGACAAACCAATGGACCGCCTCGTATGCGGAGATGTCGGTTTCGGAAAAACAGAGATCGCTGTCAGAGCTGCTTTTAAAGCCGCTGCAGAAAATAAGCAGGTAGCAGTACTTTGCCCGACCACCATTCTGGCTGAGCAGCATTTCAGAACTTTTTCCCATCGCTTTGAAGGATTCCCGTTTACGATCAGGGTACTGGATAGATTTGTCACTCCGTCAAAAGTAAAAGAAACACTGAGGGAACTGCAGGACGGAACAGTTGACATCCTGATCGGAACACACAGGATCCTCAGCAAAGATGTAGTTTTCAAAGATCTCGGACTGCTGGTCGTGGATGAAGAACAGAGATTCGGCGTAGAACACAAGGAAAAGATCAAGGAACTGAAAAACAATATTGATGTTCTTACTCTGAGCGCTACACCGATTCCTAGAACACTTCAGATGTCATTGATCGGGATCCGTCAGCTTTCCCAGCTGGAAACGCCGCCGGGCAACCGTTACAACGTACAGACATATGTAGTTGAAAAAAACAAAGGACTCGTGATCGACGCAATTGAAAAAGAACTGGCAAGAAACGGTCAGGTGTTCTATCTGTATAACAGCATTGCGGAGATCTACAATATTGCCAGATCATTGCAGATGTCCATCCCTGACGCAAGGATCGGTATTATTCACGGCAAGATGGACAGGGAAAGCATCGAAGATGTGATGATGCAGTTTATCCATCATGAACTGAATGTTCTTGTATGTACAACGATCATCGAAAACGGCATCGATATTCCGAATGCCAATACCATTCTGATCGATAACGCGCAAAATTTCGGACTTGCACAGATCTATCAGATCAAAGGACGTGTCGGAAGAAGCGATCGTGTCGCATATGCGTACCTGCTCGTTCCTCCCCGCAGACAGCTGAGTGAGGTTGCCGGGAAGAGACTGCAGGCAGTCAAGGAATTTGCAAAACTGGGCAGCGGCTATCGTATCGCAATGAGAGACCTCACGATCCGCGGAGCCGGAGACCTGCTCGGACCGGAACAGTCAGGATTCATTGATACAGTCGGTATTGATATGTATATCGAAATGCTGAATACTGCGATCGAACGGAAAAAAGGAATCGTCAGGGAACCGGAACAGCAGATCGTACATACAAATGTTTCCCGAAGCAGTTATATTCCGAAGAAATTCGCTCCGGACGATTATGACAAACTCGGAATGTATCAGAATATTGACAGTATCTCCCGTCTGAATGATCTGAGTGATCTTGAAGATCAGGTGGTTGACCAGTACGGCAGACTTCCGGAAGAAGTAAAATCACTGTTTGAAAAGAGAAAGCTGGATATCCTGGTCAGCAGCCCGGATGTATCAACATACAGGGAGATCAGAGGAAATGCTGAAATCACATTCTCTGTTCCCTTCTCCCAGAAGATCGACGGCGTAAAACTGTTTGAGATCTTCTCCGATCTTTCCAAAGACATTTCACTGAGTTACAGAAATCAAAGCATCATTGCGTCTGTCCCGATCGGAAAGGACAGTCTTGAGATGTGTTCACAGATGATCATCAAAGCAAAGGAGGCTCTTCGAGATGCGAATCGATAAATACCTGAAAGTATCCAGAATTCTGAAGCGGCGTACTGTTTCCAAGGAACTTGCACTGAATGATCGTGTTGAAGTGAACGGACGTGTCGCAAAACCTTCTACGGATGTGAACGCCGGAGATATCGTTACGATCACATTTGGAAACAGAATGCTGAAGATCAGAGTTCTTTCGACAGAGGATGTGAAGCGGAAGAAGGACGCTGCAGATCTTTATGAAGTTGTCGAGGAAGCAAGGATCAAAGAAGAACCCCTTTCTGAAGATACACAGCAGTAAGTCTGCATATGCAGAACAGAACTTCCATTTGTAAAGATTAAAGAACCGGCCGGAATACAATGTTGAAGACAGACATAAAAAATGGTATATAGAATTATGAAAAGAGGATTGAAATGTCTGAACAGAAAAAGACTGTAAAAAAGAAGAAAAAGCAGAAAAGAAAGATGACGCCGTTTCTTCGCCTGATCTGTTATCTGATCATTGCGGCATCAGTCTTTCTGCTTGTGGAAGTTGCCAAAGAGATCTATACGACCGTGGAACTGAGAAAACAGCTTGCTGAAGTTCAGCAGAAATATCAGGAAGTCCAGGATGAAAGTGCGTACCTGCTTCAGGAACGTGAAAAGCTGACAGATCCGGATTATGTACAGAGCTATGCCAGAGGCAACTATATGCTTTCAAGGGAAGGAGAACAGATCTTCTACCTTCCGGAAAACGAAGATAAATAAAGGAACTGAACGATTTAAACTGATACCCGTAAAGAGGACCCGAGTTTGACAATTCGGAGTGCACAAGGACAGTTCCTTTTTTTTGTTACCCGGCTGATTTTGTTTTTCTGATTGCTGTGAAGATCGTCCAGGCAAGCCATACGATCAGTGTCAGCAGCAGGAATGTCATGATGAAATTGAACATATTGAACCGGAGGCTCAAAGAATCCCTGCCGTCCGATGTCATTGCATATATATGAGTGAAGGTCAGGCCAAAGCCGCTTTCACGGGTGATCTCACCTCCGTAAACACGGTATGCCAGCAGGAGAAAGCCGTTTTTCTGATAATACAGATAATTTATTATCAGACCGGTCAGTGTCAGGACAAAAGACACTGCAGCAGACATGATCAGTTTTTTCATAGCGTGCTCCAATCATCAGTAATTCAGGATATATTCCATGTCTTCCATTTCTTCGGCTGATGCAGTGATCACAACGCAGTCCTGCATCCAGGTGATCCGGAAGTTCTCCTCATCCGCTGTTTTGCCGTCATTGAGCAGAACGATGTCCGTTTCAGCTGTTTTTGACTGTCCGGTATACAATTCCGCTCTGCAGTTCGTACTGCCGAACGGAAATTCAGGATTCCCTATCATGAGGATACGGATGCTGTGTGTTCCGTCGTCAGAGTCCTGCTGAAGGATCAATGTTTCCCGGTCAGAAATAAAAGTGAACAGCAGAAGAATGACCGCTGCAGCAGGAATGAGAAAGGCAGCCAGCCGTTTCATAACACTGCCCTTTCCTGATCAGTAAATGTAGTCATTCCAGAGATCCTCTGTATCCATATCATATAGCACATGCGAGAATGTTGTGTCATATTCGATCATATCGGTGATATGGTCATAGCAGTCCGAGGCGAACAAGACATAATTGCTTGTCTCATCATTGCCTTCTGTCGGGGCAGGTACAAGCAGAACATGACGGAATACCTGCTGCGCTGTATAAAGAACATTCAGCAGGAAGTCCGATTTCTGCAGGTCAACGAAACCCGGCAGGTTTGCCGCAAAGATACCGTTCTCTTTTATACCTGCATGCATGAGCTTCATGGCTTCCAGTGTCAGCAGCTCAAAGACCGGATAAAAGCCGTCATAAGCATCAAATATCACCGCGTCATATTTGTGTGTGTTGTGTTCCATATAGTGCCTGCCGTCATCTGTTATGAATTCCAGGCGATGGTCTGTATCCGGATGATACTGTTCCATCAGTTCATCCAGATAAAAGAAACTCATTGCAGAATCAACAGCAGTCGGATCGATCTCAACGACAGATATGCTGGCGCCGGGATAATGCGAGATCACATATTTCGGATATGAATAGGCACCGCCGCCGATCATCAGGATCTCAGCATCCTCATTCAGGTGTTCGAAAATCAGATTGAACCGCTTTGTATAGTTGAAAACAAGATCAAAATGTCTGCCTTCCCTGGTATATGCAGCAGAATGCCATCCCTCATTATGCTCATATACCATGACAGATTCTCCGTCAACAAATTCGGACTCATACAGAAGTACTTCTGCGGGCAAATGATTGTTTTCACTCATAATCCACTCAACTTATCAGCAGATGAACCCGGCACCCGTGATCATGCTGGATTCATCATATTGTGTTCCTCAGAACCTAATGATAAATCAGAACAGACATACCGTCAAAAATAGAAAAGAGACTTTGCAGTCTCCCTCCTTATGTCGGCCGATTCCTTGATCAGCGGAAGATGGAACCGGCACAAACATACATATTCAGCAATTCCTGTAAAACAGGGTACTTGCTGTTTTCATTATATACATTATTTTTCATTGATGTCTACTATTTAAATTATGTTTCATAAAAAGTTTCACTGTTACATGTACTATGCTAGAATACTATTGCAATGGGGTTGTAGCTCACCTGGGAGAGCGCATCGCTGGCAGCGATGAGGTAGCGAGTTCGAGTC
>CAMOPG010000002.1:0-62890 GCA_946622165.1 uncultured Erysipelotrichaceae bacterium | reverse complement strand
CCGTCAGAAATGACGGCTTTTGTTTTGGCTGAAATGCAGGTAACATATTATGTAATGATCACCGGAGGGGAATATGCGGTTTGAAAGAAGTAAAGCAGCGGAATATATGGTTTATATCATTCTGTTTCTGTTTTTTGTGCTGATATTTCACTGGTCACCGCTGGCAGGCGATGACTGGGTATACGCCAGTGAAGTACGTTACTCCAATGCCTTTGCCCAGACAGCATACGCTTATATGACATGGTCGGGCCGTGTTCTGAGTGAATTCTGGGGCTTTGTGTTTACTGACCGCAAGATCATATGGGAGATCTCCGGGGCGTTTTTAATGGTCGTAACAGTATGGGCGATGCTGAAGCTGAACAGGAAGCAGTACCGGCTCGCAGACGTTCTGTTTACGGTATTCCTGGTCCTTACGGTGCCCAGAATGATCAGAACGCAGACATATACATTTGCGGTCGGATTTGCGGCATATACGATTCCGATCCCGCTCTGGCTGATCCATCTTTCCCTGCTGAAAGGCTATCTGCTTGAAGACAGGAGATCTGCCGGGAATGTGATCCTGATGTGTGTCCTCAGCATTGCCATATCACTGCATATGGAAAACATGTCTGTGCTGATCGCATTTACGAACTTTGCGGCAGTTGTATATGCGCTTTATATGAAGAAATGCGACCGGAATCTCTGGATCGTGCTGGGATGCACTGCTGCAGCTTGTCTGGTCATGTTTCTTGCCCCGGGCACGAGCGTGAGACTGGAAGATGACTTCTCACAGGCCCAGGCACTTGATCTGATGCGCATCATCAGCAACTGGAAGCCGTTCCTTTATATGTCGCTGTATTTCGCTGACGCGGTCAATACATGCCTGTGCGTGATCCTGGTCATAAAGTTCTGGTTCAAGGAAAACAGAAGCCGTGCAGATCTGGTGTGCACTGCGGTATTCGCGGCAGAACTGATCCTGACGTGGATCAACGGGTTCTCCAGTCCTTTCATTGATACATTGTGGTGCATCATCTGGTACGGAACATTGATCTATGCGCTGCGCTCTGATGTGCTGCATGTGTTCCTTGTCCTCGGATGTCTTGCGGCAGACGGGATCATGGTGCTTTCACCGAGCTTTCCCGAACGTACCGCTGTATACGGCGTATACTGCATGATCGCTCTGGCAAGCCTGCTGCTGCGGGAACTGCCGCTTCGCTTCAGACCGGAAAAGGCACTGACATGCCTTTGCGCTGCAGGTGTGCTGCTTGGCTTCGCACACTTCGGAAGGATCTATTATCAGGTCCATCTGATCAATATCGTGCGTATTGCCCAGGTCAGATATTATCAGAAACGTCCTGACGCCGGAGAAGCATGGTTCCTTGCCTATCCTCTGGGAACGATCCATTCCGCCAATATAGATTATGAGGAAGACGTTGACCATATATGGGGGTTCAAGGAATATTATTACCTGAATCAGGATCTGCATCTGAATTTCTATTACCTTGATAACTATGACAGACAGTCGATCATGGCTGAGCTGCCTGAAGAGTGACCACTGCCGGCGGAAGCCGGCTTTTGTGACGGAATTCTGAAAATCATATGTCACAGGATGTTGAAAATTCGTAGTATGCTATAATAAACTGCGTCCGATTCCGGATGATTTGTTTTTAATATTCTCAGGAGCAGAAATGAACAGTAACGTAAGAAAGATTACAGACGGCGCAATGATGTGCGCGATCATAGGAGTGATGCTTGTCGCGGACCGTTTCCTCGGCGGATTATTTTCCGGGTCTTTTATGTTTGTGCTTCCGCTTCCGATGGTATTCTTTGCCACAAAGTACGGTATGAGAGACAGCTGGATGGTCCTTGCGGCAATGTCGTTCCTGGCTTTTATCATCAGCGGACCGCAGATGCTGTTTTATATTGCGGCAGAAGGACTGCTCGGCCTGATCTACGGAGCGGGCGTGCACGATCATAAACCGACGGAGCATCTCATCATCAGTGCGATCGTGATCGCCGTGTTTGTCAATGTCATGAGCATGGTAGTGCTGGCCGCCTTCTTCGGATACAACCTGACGGAAGACGTCGCTTTCATGCAGGATCTGCTGAATAACGCCGCGTCATCTTCCGGCGTGGCTGTTCCTTCTTCGCTTACAAATGCCGAAACACTGAAAACACTCCTGATCGTCGGAGCAGCTGTGACAGGCATTCTGGAAGGTTTAGTCACGCATCTGCTGTCGAGGATCATGATGAAGCGTCTGCGCCTTCGTGTTGAACCGCTCAAGCCGATCGCGTACTACTATCCTCCGAAGTGGACCGGATACCTTGCATTTGCCGGATTTGCGGCATATGAATATGTGATGCTGAGACCGTTTGCCGATACGATGGTGCAGAATGCATGTGTCGGCGTAGGCATGCTGGGTGTCGTATACCTGCTTGCTTTCGGATGCGTATTTGTACTGATTTTGTTTTCGCGCAGAAGAAGAAAGGGCTCTCCGATGGCCGGTCTGCTTGCTTTCCTTCTGCTTTTCACAGCACCGATCATGATGGTGATCATCGGCTTCCTGTATATCACGACTGATATCCATCAGAGGCTGCTGGAAGGAGATACAACAAATGCAGAAAAAAATGACTGAATTCAGAAGAACAGTCCTTATCGTTCTGGCAGTTCAGGCGGGTCTGATCGCCCTGTTCTGGGCGGCAATGGGAAAGACCGCTTTTGTGTCGGTCCTGGTATTTGCGGCAGAAGCGATCCTCAGCTGGTATCTTCTGGACCATTTTGAAAACTTCACGGTTGAGCATTCCGCGGGTGTCGGGGAAATGCTGGATCTTGCCAGCAAAGATGCGTTCATGTTCGGTCAGGTCGGAATCCTGTTCTATGATGATGAGCACATCATCACATGGATGAGCGATCTGTTCAAAGAACGCGGGATCAACCGTGTCGGCAGAAAACTGCTGGTATGGCTCCCTGAAGCAGAAGATCTGATCAGCGGAAGCAGCGATTCCGAGAGAGTCCGTCTGGATGACAGGTGGTATGAGATCACACGTACGGACGACGGACCGATCCTGTACTTCCGTGATATTACAGACAGGGAAGAATACCGCAGTCTGTATCAGAACGGCCGTGCCGTGATCGGTATGGCGTCTCTGGACAACTATGAAGAAAGCACACAGTATGAAGATGAAGCGGTCGTATCTGCCATTAATGTCGCGGTACGCACGCCGCTGACGGAATACTGCAGAGAACACGGGATCCTTGTAAAGAGGGTCAACAACTACAGATACCTGCTGGTGCTGAATGAAAAGATCTTCAGCGCACTGATGGCGGATCATTTCCAGGTGCTGAATACAGTCCGCAAGGCTGCTCAGAAACAGGAAGTCTCTATCACGCTCTCAATGGCATTTGCCAGAGGCGCGGACAGCTATGAAGAGCTGGATGAAATGGTCATCAAGCTCCTTGACCTTGCCCAGAGCCGCGGCGGCGACCAGGTCGCAGTACAGACAGCAGGAGAGGACGTGCAGTACTTCGGAGGCTCATCCGAGGCTACCGAGAAGCGCAGCCGTGTCAGAGTCAGAGTCATGGCACATACGCTCAGGGAAATGATCATGCGGAGCTCCAATGTTATTATCTGCGGACACAGAAATGCGGACTTTGACTGCATCGGTTCCGCGATCGGCGCAGCCAGGATCACGGAAGCGCTGCATAAGCAGTGCTGCATCATTGCCAAGACCGGCGGCATTGAAGAAAAACTGGGAGCTGTCATGAGTGAAAACCTGGAAGAACTGACCCAGGAAGTCAATTTTGTGACAGAAAACGAAGCGCTGAACCAGCTGCAGGACAATACGCTTGTGATCATGGTCGATCATCATAATCTCAAACAGTCCAACGGCTCCAAGGTGCTGGAAAAAGCAAAGAAGATCGCGATCATCGATCATCACCGCAGATCCACCGAGATCGGCGTGAAACCGATGTTCCTGTATATTGAAGCCGGCGCAAGCAGTGCCTGTGAGCTGATCACGGAACTGCTGCCGTACATTTCCAACAGGATCGAACTGAGTCCGCTGGACGCAACGATCATGCTGGCGGGCATGACGATCGACACAAGGAACTTCCGTGTCCGTACCGGTACAAGAACATTCGACGCAGCCAGTGCGCTGCGCAGATACGGCGCTGATCCGATGATGGTCGGCGAGTATCTCAAGGATACCTATGAGCAGTTTGAACAGAAAACAAACGCTCTGTCCGGAAGCCAGATCTATGAGAACGGCGTGGTGATCACGCCTGTCAAAGGAACGATATTGTCACGTGCCTTGATGAGCCAGACAGCAGACACACTGCTGCAGGTACAGGGCGTGGAGGCTGTGTTCGTGATCGCGGACGATGATGATAACGAAACTGCGATCAGTGCACGTTCCAACGGAAAGATCAATGTACAGGTGATCATGGAGCGTATGAACGGAGGCGGCCATATGACAGCCGCTGCAATGCAGAGACCCAGATGCAGCATTGATGATGTGCAGAAGGAACTGCTTGATGTATTGGAAGATTATTTCGGGGAGGCTGAATCAAATGAAAGTAATACTGAAAACTGATGTCAAGAAAGTCGGAAAACGCGGTGAAGTCGTTGATGTTTCCGACGGATATGCAAGAAATTATCTGATTGCCAGAGGTCTGGCAGTACCGTCTACCGAACGGTCCATGGAGATCCTGGCAATTCAGAAGGAAGACGAAAAGAAACTGGATGAGAAGAACCGCGCAGAAGCACAGGCTCTGGCGGATGAGCTTGCAAAGAAAACATTTACGTTCCAGGTCAATACCGGAAAAGACGGAAGGGTATTCGGATCTGTTTCAACAAAGCAGATCGTCCAGGAACTGCAGAAACAGAACATCAAGGTTGATAAAAAGAAGTTCCTTGATACAGCTCCGATCACAGGCCTGGGTGTAACAAAGGTCAGAGTCGAGCTTTACAAAGGTGTTGTCGCAACACTGAATATCCAGTTAAAAGGAAGCGAGTAAACGTATGCCTGTAGGTGTATTGCCTTCAGCACCGGAAGCGGAAGCCAGTCTGCTGGGCACCATGATGGTGTATCCGAATGCCGCAAGAACCGGTATGGAAGAAGGATTGAGTGAAGATGACTTTTTCGTCGATGTGAACCGCCGTATTTTTACTGCGGTCTCTTCACTGTATCACGAAGGGTCTCCGGTCGATCTGACAACGGTATCCACCCGTCTGAAGGACATGGGACAGCTCGAACTGGTCGGCGGTTTTGCCTACCTGACGTCATTGACGGACGCTGCGGTAACGAGCCACAACACAAAGCACTATGTTGCCATGATCCATGATAAGGCGCTGCTGAGAAAGCTGATCGAAACGGCGCAGACGATCGTGGAGGAAGGAACAAGCGGACAGGCGGATATCAATGAATATCTGGATCAGTCGGAAAAAGCGATCCTGAATGTTTCAAGAAGCAGACGCGTATCCGAGTTCAAGGGATCTCCTGAACTGATGACAAGTGTTCTGGATCAGATCCAGAAGATGTCAGACAACCATTCCGATATCACCGGTCTGAAAACAGGCTTCCGTGATCTGGATCATGTGACTCACGGTCTTCAGAGGGGTGACCTGATCATTCTGGCTGCACGTCCTTCCATGGGCAAGACAGCTGTTGCGCTGAACCTGGCACTGAATGTCGCTTTATACCAGCCCAAGCAGGCAGTAGCTATCTTCTCGCTGGAAATGGCTGCCGAACAGCTGGCAATGAGACTTCTGAGCGCCCGCAGCAGGGTTGCCGGCGATAAGCTGAAGACAGGATATCTGACGAATGAAGAATGGAACCGGGTGAATGAAGCAGCGGGTGAGCTGAAGATGCTCAAGCTGTATGTGGATGATACGCCGGGCGTAAAAACATCTGATATTTTCAGCAAGTGCCGCCGTCTGCAGGCGGAACAGGGACTGTCATTGGTGCTGATCGACTATATTCAGCTCATCACAGGCAATTCCGGCGGCAGAGGCGAAGTGAACAGACAGCAGGAAGTGTCCGAGATCTCACGTAATCTGAAGGCACTTGCGCGTGAACTGGGCATTCCGGTCATTGCGCTTTCCCAGCTGAGCCGTACAGTTGAACAGCGTGAGAACAAGCATCCGCAGCTTTCCGACCTGCGTGAATCAGGTGCGATCGAGCAGGATGCGGATATTGTCATGATGCTGTACAGAGAGTCATACTACAACCAGGAAATGAAGGACAACCTTGATCCGGATGCCAGTGAACCGCTCGAGATCAACATTGCCAAACACAGAAACGGTGCGACAAGAAGGATCAATGTTGCGTTTGAAGCATCGACCAACGCACTGATGAATATCGAACTCACAAAAGAACCCTGATGGAGAAATAAAGGTATGAAACGATTACTGACAATACTGGGATGCTTAGCTGCAGCAGCGCTGATCGTTTTCGGCATACCTTATTTTACCGGTGAGGGAGAAAACACATATGCGCAGATCGGCGAAAAGGAACGCAGCCTGATCTCACAGAACTCTGCAGCCGGAACAACGCTTCACGAGATATGCAGGATCTATGACAGCGGGAAACTGATCGGTGTCCTGAGTTCAAGGCAGGCCCTGGATGCCTTCCTGAAGGATGTTTATAAAACGGATTATGAGGCACGCTTCCCGGGTTCTGATATCAGCCTCAGCAATGATGTCTTTCTCGCATCTGAGCAGAGTTACTTCAATTACGAGAACATTGACAGCAAGATCTTCGATTATCTGACCAGAAATGATCTGTTTACCGTTCGTACGACTGCTGTTGAATTCTCGGATGAGCATGGCGTTTATGCTCAGATCTATGTCAGCGACCAGCAGATCTATGAAAAAGCGATGGAAACGTATCTTTCATACTTTGTTGATACGGATTCGCTCAGGCTGCTGAGAAGCGGGCAGTCCGTACCGGAACTGAAAACATACGGAAGCCACGCCGTGGGCATTACGGTGAACCAGAATGTCGAGATCAAGGAAGATTATGCAAAAGCTGATGAGATCATGACAGACGAAGCGGAAGTCCTGGAATATATCGAGTACAGCGGACATACCGACAAGGAATACTATACTGTGCAGAAATACGATACTGTCGCGGGTGTGGGATCCAAGAACGGCGGTCTTTCCGCTACACAGATCATGAACATCAACCGTGACAAGATCAGCAGCACCGATCAGGTACTGAGTGAAGGGGAACAGCTGTGCGTTACATATTTTGATCCGATCTTTGACGTCACCGTAACGATGGAACGGATGAAAAAGGAAGAGATCTATCCGGAAACGATCTACAGCGAGGACCCGACGCTGCGTGAAGGCAAAACAGCCTTATTGACAAAAGGCATCAGCGGTTCCAAAAACTCCTTATATTCCGAAAAATGGATCAACGGTGTTCTGGTTTCAGGTACGCTGATCAGCAGCGTTGATACACTGCAGGCTGTTGATGAAGTGATCGGTGTCGGCACGCTTGTCATACCCGGCGTCGGTACGGGAACATACAGATGGCCTGTTGAAAACGTCATCATTTCATGTTACTGGGGCTGCTACTGGGGTCATGAAGCGATCGATATTCAGAACGCCTATAACAAGTGGGATAAGATCTATGCGGCTGACAGAGGCACTGTCATTGAGAATGCCTACAACTATATCAGCGGCAACTATGTAGTCATTGATCATGGTGACGGCTACACATCATACTACGGTCATATGATCGCACCGAGCCCGATCGCTGTCGGGGCGGTGGTTGATAAAGGTGACTACATCGGAGACATCGGCATGACGGGAAGGGCGACCGGACCGCATGTTCATTTCTACATCGCATACAATGGAACCAAGCTGAATCCATGCAACGGGTTCCTGGACTGTTCGGGGATGCACTGATGAAATTTGCACTGCTTGCAAGCGGATCAAAAGGGAACTGTTTCCTGTACAAGGATGAAAACACAAGCCTGATGATCGACTGCGGAACAACAAGAAAATATCTGACAGGCTGCTTTGCACAGCTGAAATTCGATCCGGCTGATCTGGATGCAGTACTGATCACACATGACCACACGGATCATATTGCGCAGATCAAAATGTTCAGTGACCACGAGATCTATTCTCCGGTAGAACTGGCAGGCATCAGTACGCACCGGGTGAAGCCGATGCAGAAATTCCAGATCGAGCATGTAACTGTTACACCGCTGGCACTGTCGCATGATGCAGGGCCTACGGTAGGCTATATTCTGGAGACCTGGGAGAGCAAACTTGTATACATTACAGACACCGGCTATCTGAAGGAGGAATACATTCCTCTGATAACCGGCGCTGATATTTATATTCTTGAAAGCAATCATGATGTAGAGATGCTGATGGCAACGCACAGACCGCAGTTCCTGAAAGCGCGTATCTTTTCGGATACCGGGCATCTGTGCAATGAAGACTGTGCTTCCATTCTGGAACGTGCAGTTACGCCGAAAACAAAGATGGTGGTCCTTGCCCACCTCTCACAGGAAGCCAATGAACGCAGTCTTGCGCTCAGTGTTGCGGCAGAACGTCTCCGCCGGTACGGCAGAGTCAGAAAAGATCTTGTGATCTGTGCGGCAGGACAATATGAGATCATACGGGGAGGTGACCGGAATGAAAAAACTGATCCTGGCAGTGTTAGCTGTATTGCTGGGGTGGAACGGATGGCTGACTTATAAGCTGCTGGAAGAGAACGAGCCGGAAGGCGAGGCACCTGAAACAGTCAACGGAACGACCTACATCAATCATACGGTCAACAGTTATGCGACCGATGTAACGGCCATCGCTTCCGGTGCGCAGCCCGGTCTTGTTTCCGTGACCTCCTATCTGGAAACAGAACGCGTCAGAACCATAACAGGCATCATTTACGAAAGCGCAAACGATCATTGCGATATTCTGACCAATGCAAGGATCCTTGAGGATGATGTCAGCGTTACCGTGCGTTTCGATAACGGCATTGAGCTCGATGCGATCGTGCTTGGCAGTGACAGCAGATCTGATATTGCGCTGCTGAGAACATATCCCGAGTTTATTGCGGAGCCCATGAAATTCACGGATTCGGACAAGGTCAATCAGGGTGAATACATGGTGGCGGTCGGCTCCAGAAGAGCTGACACCCAGCATAATACAGTCAGCTTCGGCGTCGTTTCCCAGCCGGGTTACATGAACCGTCCGGGTGATGAGACGACTCCTCCGTGGATCCTGAGCGTTATCGAATCGGATGCGTCCATCAATCTGACAAACACGGGCGGTCCTTTGCTGAACCTGAGCGGGGAGATCGCAGCAGTCCTGTCCCAGACATTGACAACAGCTGCTTCGACGACAGGCATGTCGTACGGCGTTACTGCCAACGAGATCCAGCTGATCGTCAAGGATATCTATGAAAGCGGGTATGCCACCAGGGCATATCTTGGCGTTATCGGCATTGATGTCGCTGATATGGAGCTGTATCAGAAGAGTGCTCTGAATCTGTCGCTTGATCAGATAACAGGGGTATATATTCATTATGTAGCACCGGATTCTCCTGCTGAAGCAGCCGGTGTCGCTGTGGGTGACATCCTGACAGGCATCGGTGAACATGAGATCAGCAATCGTGCGGATCTGATGCGCACACTGTATGATATGAATCCGGAAGACAGCACGACACTGACGATCATACATGGACAGAATACGGTCGAGCTTCCGGCGGTAATGCGATGATCAGGGTGATCGCATGCGGAAAGATGCGCGAGAAGTGGATGAAGGACGGAGCTTCCGAATATCTGAAACGGATCGGCGCATATGATAAAACAGAAGTGATCGAAGTGCAGGATGAAAAAGCACCTCAGAACAATTCTGCAGCAGATAACCGCAAAGTTATGGAGATCGAAGGGGAGCGCCTTCTGAAGGCAGTCCGCCCGAATGATTATGTGATCCTTCTGGATCTGGCCGGGGAAACATGCGATTCCGAAGGCCTTGCCCGCAGGATCACAGAACTTCAGACACACGGACAAAGCAGGATCACGTTCGTGATCGGCGGTTCGCTCGGTCTGAGTGATGCGGTCAAACAGAGAGCTGATTTCAGATGGAAACTCTCTGACAATACATTTCCCCATCAGCTTTGCAGGATCATCGTTCTGGAACAGGTCTACCGGGCATTCAAGATCATGAATCATGAACCATACCACAAATAAAGGATCGAAGCATCGATCCTGTTTTATTTTGATCCTGAATTCTGCCTATTTCACACGAATGCTTTGAAGGATCATGTCTGCTGCAGAATGGTCACCCTCAGCAATCTGGTTCAATGCATAGACAGCAGGCTTTCCCGGTACGAATATCGCGAATGACCATTCCGGACTGCCGTCATAGTAACCGACGATCACTTCCTTGTCATTGATCATTGTTTTTTCTTCGGTGAGTCCGGTGCCGCACACGCCGAATAAACCGGTTCCGACGGTAATGATACTGGCGGTTCCGTCTTTTACAATGATCTCTTTCGCCTGATCCGGCGTATTATCTTCCGTTGTATACGAAACCGGTATCTCAAATGTGATGGTATGCTCATCGCTCTCCAGTATCACTGTTTTTGTCTCAACAGGCGGAGCAGCAGAAATACCAGGAGATGGAGCTGATGACACAGCAGGGGAAGGTACTGGTTCCTGTACATCAGGCTGCGGCGTTTGTGAACAGCCGCCTGTCATCAGAGCAGCCAGCAGGATCAGCATCATTTTTTTCATAAACGTGTCCTCCTGACCGGTCACTCAGTGATCGCCGTCTGTCGGGCCGGCATCTTTGTTCTTTTTTCTGAACGGCATTGAGAAGCCCTTTGAGCCTGTGCGCGGATGCGCAGCACGCCAGCGTCTGAATGCATAGTACAGGGCGGAGATGATCACGATGACAGGGAAGTATCTGATCAGTGTAAAGAGGACTGTCTCAACAAAGTTCTTTGTAATATCCCAGGAATCCTCAAATGCGATCTTCAGTCTGTCAAGGAATGTGGCATCTTTCTTTGTGCCGGGTGAATACTGAATGACTTCATTGATGGAAATATTGACGGTGGAATAAGCCACATCCATGTCCATATTGTCAATGACGCTGTTCAGCTGGTTCAGTCTGGTCTCAACATTGAGCAGTCTGTCTTCGATCGCAAGCATGTCTTCGATCGTTTCAGCCTTCGCCAGCATTTCCTGGAGGCGTGTCAGCTGGATCTTCAGCGCATCTGCTTCAATGGTATGGTCATTGTAGGCTTTCGTAATATCCGTCCGGTTGATGGACTGATTGCGGACAGCTCCGAGAACAGAAGATCCGTTCATGAAGTCATGGAACTGACCGGAAGGAACACGGACCGTTACGTACAGATAATGGCGGTTATTGTTGTACGTGCTTTCATCAGAAGATGTAACGACGGCATTATATTTTGCCTCAAGTTCGGCAAGAGCTGTCATCGTGCCCTGATAGTCTGTCGTCTCAACATTGATACTGCCTGTATAGACGATCTTTTCCTCGGTTTTGGCAATCGTTTCAGTACTTTTCTGTTCTGCAGACAGCGCTGCACTCGTCCCTGCAGCCTCGGCAGGCATATCCTCGGCTGCTTCTTCGTAAGCTGCCGGTTCGTAAGCGGCTGAAGTATTGTACGCTGCTTCGTAATCAGCCGCATAGGAATCTCCGCCGCCTTTTGCGTTCCCTCCGCAGCCTGCAAGCAGCAGCGGCAGTATGATCAGCAATGATTTTTTCATAGGTTTATCCCCCTTCGCACTATAACACAGCTTTCAATGCTCAGCAGTCACACTTTTACGGAAAAAAGAGTATGATGTTACAGTCAGTGAGGATAGTTATGGGTTCAATTGTTAATACACTGGCAGTCATTGCGGGAGGGATCCTGGGGCTGCTGCTGAAAAAGGGACTGAATGAGTCATATGAAAAGATCATCATGTCGGCACTCGGTGTGTCGGTCATGTTCATAGGTATAGCCGGAGCAATGGAAAAGATGCTGGTCATTACAGACGGTGCGGTCTCTTCCCAGGGAGCTATCCTGCTTTCCTTATCCATGGCTTCAGGAGCTTTGATCGGGGAAATGCTGAAGATCGAAGACCAGTTTGAAAGGTTCGGAGGGTGGCTGAAGGAAAAAGCAGGTTCAAAGGATTCACGATTTATTGAGGCGTTCGTCAGCACATCGCTTACCATATGCATCGGAGCGATGGCGATCGTCGGCTCAATGAAGGACGGGATCCTGCATGATCCTTCCATGCTGTATACAAAAGCGATCCTGGACCTTCCGATCGTCATGGTGTTTACGGCAACCATGGGCATCGGCGCTCTGTTTTCGGCAATTCCGATCCTGCTGCTGGAAGGCGGCATTACGCTGCTTGCGTCCGTCCTTGCCGGAGTGATGACGGATGCTGTGATCGCAAACCTTTCCATGGTCGGATCTGTACTGATCTTCTGCGTCGGCATCAATCTGTTCTGCCCGTTCCACGTAAAAGTGGCAAATATGCTTCCGTCGTTAATAACCGCAGGAATTTTAACCGTTATTATGTAATCAGCGGATTTGTTAAAAATGTAACCGCTTGTAAAGCCTTTTCCATTGAGTTAAAATATCATCAGCAAGCAGGAGGAAAATTAATCATGAAACAGATTTCAGTAACAGTAGTGGATCCCGTAGGACTCCACGCACGTCCGGCTACAGTAGCTGTAAATGCTGCAAGCAAATTCAAGAGCGATGTTAAAGTTGCTTTCAAAGGCCGTACAGTTAACATGAAGTCCATCATGGGCGTTATGTCCCTTGGCATTCCGACACAGTCCGAAATCACGATCACATGTGAAGGTGATGACGAAGATGCCGCTGTCAAGACGATCGAAGAAGTTCTTCGCGCTCAGAAGGTCATTGCATAATTAAAACAATGCAAAACTGAAAAGGCAGGGGAGTGATCCCTTGCTTTTTTGTATAAGGAGTACGGTATGGTTCGGGTCATAGAAACAAAAGATCTGATGAAAATATACAACTACGGCACGCCCGGTGAGACCGCGGCATTGAACAAAGTGACCTTTCATGCGGATGAAGGGGACTTTGTCACCGTCATGGGACCGTCAGGGTCGGGCAAAAGCACATTCATCAATGTGCTGTCGACATTGGACTTTTATACCGGCGGGACCGTAACGCTGATGGGAAAAGATGTCCGTCAGATGAACAGCAATGAAGTAGCCCGGTTCCGCAGGGAACATCTCGGATTTGTCTTTCAGGAATTCAACCTTCTGGATACGGAAACGATCTATGAAAACATCGGACTGTCTGCGGCAATGCTGAAAACAGACCGCAGAAAGATCACGGATCGTCTGCAGGAACTGGCTGAGCGCTTCCGGATCGCAGATATTCTGAATAAATATCCGTATGAGTGCTCTGCCGGCCAGCGTCAGCGCGCGGCCATATGCCGTGCTCTGATCCATGATCCCGATATCATCATGGCAGATGAGCCTACAGGAGCCCTGGACAGCAGCAATTCTTTTGAACTGATGAAGATCATGAAGCAGCTGAATGATGAACAGGGCGTGACGATCATCATGGTAACGCATGATCCGCTGGTGGCTTCGTTCTCCAAACGGATGATCATGATCCGCGATGGTTCCATTGAGCATGAAGTTGTGCGTGGGGATATGACCCAGAAGGAGTATCTGCGTGAGATCAATGCGCTTCAGGATGCTGAAAACGAGGGCCTGCTGAGCATATGATCAGGCTGGCTTTGAAATCATTGAAGAATCAGAAGCAGCAGGCAGTGATGTATTTCCTGTCGCTTGTTTTTGCCTGCAGCGAGATCCTGGTCTATTTCAATATCACCGCTGCCCAGGATGCTTTTCATCTGACCGGGGAATCGGATTACATGATCGTCGGGCTCAGCTTTTATATTCTGGTGCTGTCATGTGCCATGATCCTGTCTGCCAACCAGCTGTTTGCCCGCAGCAAAGCCAAGGAACTGGCTTTGAGAAGTTCTCTGGGAATATCGCAGACCAGCATATCCCTTTATCTGATCACCCAGGTGCTGATCCTGTTTGCGGCCGCCATGGCTGTCAGTCTGGCTGTTTCGACGCTGGTGCTGAAAGGTCTGCAGCTGTACTATCCGGAGAGTGTTGTCTTTGAGATCAGTGCCTTCGGCAATATCGGAGGGATCGGCTGTATCCTGTTCCTGGCAGGCTGGACAGCACTGCTCAATATCAGCTTTACCTATATCAATTCCGCAGCGATGCTGCTGAACGCATCCAGAAGCGCGAAGCCCGTTGAATATCAGTCTATGGTCCGCTTCGGAAACCCGACAGAGGAATCGGAGAAGCGGAAGCAGATCATTTCCCGGATATCATGGATATTCCTGTTTCTGGCACCTGCTGCCCTGATCCATACCGGGTCGCAGGAACCTGTACTGTTCTGTGCAGTCAGTATCTATGCTTTCTGGCGCCTCCTGCATGAAACAGCGGAGCCTCTGCTGAAGCAGATCGGCAGAAGGCTGGCCTTCAGAAATGCCCGGAGCATGATCACAGCCGGATTGTACCGTTATGATCTGCAGTTTTACCGCTTTATGATCTTTCTGATCTTCATGAACGGCGTCTTTCTGCATGCCCTGTTCCCGTTTGCGGAAGGAGACCTGTTCAAACAGCACCTGATTCAGATCGTATTTGCTTTGTCGATGCTTCAGATGGTATTTCTGCTTATCGTGACATTCCGGAGTGAAACAGGCGTAAGAAATGCCTGGGATCACCAGCTGGAACAGCTTGGTTTTGAGAGAAAGGATCTCTTTCTGATCCATGCCGGCGAAATCGTTCTCTTGATCCTGACCATGGCGGTCTGCACATTAGGTTATATTGCCGTTATCTGCAGATATTTCATTGCCCAGGGTATCATCGGACAGAATGTACTGCGTGATGCCTGTGCGGTATTTGCTTTATTGATGGCGGTATTTGCGGCAGCTTATTCAGAAATCAGAAAAAAGTATAAAAATGTTCGATAAATATCAATGAGAATCAGATGTTGTCTGCTATGATAATAGTCGCTTAATACTTCAGGGGGAATACATATGGATACAACACGTATCATTGAGAGCTTTCATCAGGGTCATTGCCTTGACGCATATAAATTTTTCGGTGCACATTTTGTTTACGAAGGTACCAGCGGGGTACGCTTTACAGTTTATGCTCCGCATGCGAGAAGCGTCAGTGTTGTAGGAAGCTTTAATGACTGGAACGGATATGAAGCTGTCATGCAGAGGACCGGTTTTACCGGCGTCTGGAGTGTATTTGTTCCGGGTGTAAAAGAATGGGATACATATAAATTCAGGATCGAAGACAGGAACGGCAATGTGTTTGACAAAGCCGATCCGTATGCCTTTTACAGCGAAACCAGACCTGAAACAGCCTCAAAGCTGTATAACTATGAGAACATCAAGTGGTCTGATGGCAGCTGGATGAAGAAGCGCACGAAGAATTTTGATAAGCCTGTCAGCATTTATGAAGCTTATGCCGGGGGATGGAAGCGGAACGGTGAGTATCCGTATACATACGGAATGCTGAAGGATGAACTGATCCCGTATGTCAAGGAACATGGATTTACGCATATCGAGCTGATGCCTTTGAACGAGTATCCGTTTGACGGTTCATGGGGCTATCAGGCAAGCGGTTATTATTCCGTCACTTCCAGATACGGCAATCCGACGGAATTCGCCGACCTGGTCAACGCAGCGCATAAAGCGGGGATCGGCATTATCATTGATATGGTTCCTGTTCACTTTGTCAAAGATGCACACGGACTGAGACTGTTCGACGGCGAACCTCTGTATGAATATCAGAAGGCTTCTGACGCTGAATCGCAGTGGGGAACAAACAACTTCGATCTCTGGAGTGAAGAAGTGCGTTCATTCCTGATGAGTGCCGCCGCCTTCTGGTGCGGTGTCTATCATGTGGACGGCATCCGCATCGATGCGGTTTCAAATCTCATCTATTGGGGAGGAAACCGTGACCGCGGCGTGAATGAAGGCTCCGTGATCTTCATGAAGCGCATGAATTATTACCTCAGCAAGGAATTCAGCGGACTCATGCTGATAGCGGAAGACAGCTCCGACTACCCGAAGGTAACGGCGTCCACGCTGGACAACGGTCTGGGATTCGACTATAAATGGGATCTCGGATGGATGAACGATACACTGAAGTACTATGGGACCGATCCTATTTACAGGCATTGGGACCATAACAAGATCACGTTCTCCATGGCATATTTCTATTCCGAACGCTTTATCATGCCGCTGAGTCATGACGAGAATGTCCATGGCAAGCACACAGTCGTCGACCGTATGTGGGGCAGCTATGAACAAAAGTTTGCCCAGGCAAGAAACCTCTATGCCTACATGTACGCGCATCCCGGCAAGAAGCTGAACTTCATGGGCAATGAGATCGCATCATTCCGTGAGTTTGACGAGGCAAAGGAACTTGACTGGTTCCTGCTGAGCTATCCTGCCCATGATGCCTTCCTGAGATACTTTACGGACCTGAACAAGATCTACTGTGCGCACAGCTGTCTCAGCAAATACGAATATGACCGTCAGGGATTCAGATGGCTTGATGCTGACAACGCAAAACAGTCGGTCTTCTCGTTCTATCGTGAAGATGAAAAAGAATATCTGGTCTGCATTCTGAACATGACGCCTGCGTCTTATGAAAACTATGATATTTCCGTTCCGCAGGAAGGAACGTACAAAGAGATCCTGAATTCGGAAAAGGATATCTATAACGGCTGCAACATGTGCAATTTTGAACCGATCAAGGCTGTGAAACGAGATGCGCCAGTAAAGGGATTCGATTACAAGCTTACGATCCGCATTGCACCATTTGCGGCGATCTGGTTTACATGCCGCAAGCCGGTGAAAAAAACAGAAAAGACAAAATCACAGGGATAAGTACCTGATTCAGTTTGCGTATTTGGTTCACAGATACTATACTTACAATGTTTTAACATTCTGGAGGAAGTTATGTCCGTAATGAATGCTTATGTAGATGATTATGGGAAGATCACAGTATATCTTTCCAGAAACTTTTTCGGAGGAAGGACCGATGATTTTTATCTTTCCGATGAAAAGGGAAACTCCTGGGACTGTATCATCCGCAACGTTGAAGAACGACGTGATGAAGTTGTATATGAGCTTGTGATCCCCTCCGATCTGGAGATGGGCTTTCGTTACTATGTCAGAGAATCTCATGGAAAACAGGTTGAAGTAAAGTTCAGGTATATCGTTCAGAAGCCTGAATTTGACCGGATGTTTACGTATGACGGCAGCAATCTTGGCGCTGTGTATCATCTGACATATACGACGTTTGCTTTGTGGGCACCGACAGCGGTAAACGTCATGGTGCGCATCAATCATGAGCGTAAGGTACATGTTCTCAATATGCGAAGGACCAGCCAGGGTGTCTGGCGGGCAAAATGGTCCGGAGATCTCAAACGTGCTACCTATGTCTATCTGGTCGACCGCAACGGCGAGATCGTTGAGTGCACGGATCCGTACGGCATCAGTTCGAATGCCAACGGCAGGGAAAGTGCAGTCATCAATCTTGCGTCAGTGGAATCCATCAAGGATTATGAAGTCAAGACACGTGTCAGGACGCCGGCAGACGCCGTGATCTATGAGATCAATGTCAGGGACCTCACGAGCAATCCCGTGGACGACGGTCATGTCCAGAAACGCGGCACATATGCGGCGTTCATTGAAAAAGGGACGCAGCTGAAAGGAAAGTCCACAGGCCTGGATTATCTGGTCAGCCTGGGCGTCACGCATGTTCAGCTCCAGCCTGTGCTTGATTTCGCGACAGTTGATGAATACCATCCAGAATGGGGATATAACTGGGGATACGACGCCCAGCAGTTCATGACGCTGGAAGGCTCCTATTCCACCAGCCCCAACGACCCGTACGCGAGAATGATGGAATTCCGCAAGCTGGTCACAACACTTCACAAAAACAACATCAGGGTCACGCTTGACCTTGTGTTCAACCATATGTATGAAACACACGAGAACTGTCTGGAAGCAGCCGTTCCGTATTATTACTTCCGGTACAATCAGTCCGGCGGTCTTTCAAACGGTTCATTCTGCGGCAATGACCTGAACTCTCTGCGTCCTATGACGCGGCACCTGTTCCTTCATGCGATCAGATTCCTGATGAAGACCTATGGTGTCGACGGATTCCGTTTTGACCTGATGGGCATCATCGATATTCATACAATGAACCTGATCAGACAGGAAACACTGAAGATCAAACCGGACGCCCTTGTATACGGTGAGGGCTGGGACATGCCTACAGCGATGAATGATGAGCTGAAGGCAAAGATATTCAACCAGGACAAGATGCCCGGGATCGGTCATTTCAACGATACCTTCCGTGATGTGCTGAAGGGAAGCACCAGCGACAATCAGAAGAGCGCAAAGGGCTATCTGACAGGCAATTCCGGACTGATCTATGAAGCATGCGGCGTATTGAGCGGCAACACGATGGGTGCTCCGTACTTTATGCGGTTTGATCATCCTGTCAAGAGCATCAACGCCATAGAGACGCATGACAACGCGACACTGTGGGACAAGATGCATGCATGCTGCAGCGAGGAGCCGCGTGAGCTCCGCAAGAAGCGTCAGAAGATGATGATCGCATGCACAATGTTTGCACAGGGCGTGCCGTTCCTGCATGCGGGCATTGAATTCTGCGGTACCAAACAGGACAACTCCAACTCCTATAATGCCGGGGACGCCGTCAACGGCATGAACTGGGAAAGAATGCTGTTCAACTATGATGTTGTGGAATATACGCGTGCAGCGATCCGAACAAGACAGTTCTATCCTGCGTTCAGACTGGCTACGGGAGATGATGTCAAACGCTTCGTCAAAACATATGTCCTCGACAACGGGGTGCTGCAGTATGATATCAACTATGCCGAGCCGGGTGCTTCCGGCAGGGGCATCAGGGTCCTCATCAATCCGAGCATGCAGTCGTATACGTATTACTATAATGATGCAGCCTACAGGATCATCTTTGATGAAAACGGCGGCGCTCATGCTGAAACAAAGAATGAGATCCACATTGAAGCCTGCAGTGTTGTAGCAGCGCTTCTGATCTGAACAGATACGATCGGATCATACAAAGTACAGGAAGTGATTCTGAACGGCCGGAATCACTTTTTTCTGTGATCTGTTTTCTTAATGATTCAGCACTGAACTAATTGCGCAGGCAGTACACTTTTTTGCCTGTGATTTGCTATCATGTAGGTGATTATCTGCGACAGGAGGTACAGAGATGAAACATGAGATAAAGAAAATAACTGCTGCAGCAGCGGCATGTATACTGATGTTCCCCGGCATTCCTGCAAAAGCCGAGGAGGAAGGAAACAAGGAATTTGATGAATTCCTGATGGATGTATTCGCAGAGACTGTCGAATCAGATTATCTGTCGATGCATTATACCGTGAGGGATTATGAGTCAATGGGGCTTGCACGTCCTGAGGCAACGCTCGGCGATATTGATTTCGAAGAAAATACGGATCTGCAGGATTACCTGGACGAGCTGCATGCATTTGATTATGAAAGCTTGTCGAAGACCCAGCAGCACGATTACATCATTCTTGAGCGTGACCTGGAACTGAGCATTGAGTCCGAAAAATATGCGGAAGATTATACCGAGCTGTTCAGCCCGGTAGATGGTGTGACGGAAGCCCTGATCACAAACTTCACAGAGTACTTCTTCTATACAAAACAGGATATTGATGATTATCTGACCCTGATCGAAGAAACTCCGGATTATCTGGAACAGGCGCTTGAGGCAACCCGCAGCCAGGCTTCCCGCGGTCATTTCCTGACTGACAACGCGCTGGACCAGCTGAAGGAGTCCATTGACAAATTCACTTCAGAAACGGAAAAGAATCCGCTTGTGGTCGACTTTGCGACGGATATCAATGCAATGGAAGGGCTGAGCGATCAGGAAAAACAGGACTATATCAGCCGCAACGAAGATCTGATCCTGAACCATTACATTCCTGCATACAAGCATGTGGCTGAGGAACTGGAAAAGCTGAGAGGATCACGCTCTGTTTCCGGCGGACTCTGCGAATTTGAAGACGGTGCTGATTATTACCGTGTATTCCTTGCCCAGGAAACAAGTTCTTCCAAAACACCGGAAGAACTGATGAATCTCTGCGAAAAGATCGTTCTGAATGAGATCTTCGGTCTTGCAACGCTCGGATACGAGGACAGCGGAGAACAGTTCAAGCTGGATGATGCAGAAGAAACACTGAATTACCTTGCCGGGAAACTGGATGATTATCCTGAAGGAGCCAATACGGAATTCACGGTTTCCAATCTTGATCCTTCCATTACAAACCCCAATATCGTGGCTTATTATCTGACACCCTGCATTGACGCAACGGATGTGAATGTGATCCGTGTCAATGAGAGTGCGATCAATGATACGAATGATCTTTACATGACGCTTTCGCATGAAGGCTTCCCGGGACATCAGTACCAGGTCACCTGGTTCCTGAATACAGATCCCAGCCCTGTCCGCAGTGTGCTGAGTCATGGCGGATATACGGAAGGCTGGGCAATGTATACGGAATTATACCAGCTTGATCACAGCGGCATGTCCCCTGAGCAGTGCGCATACCTCAAGGCCATGACGGTCATCGGATACATGGCACCGTGCGTCATCGATATCGGCGTCAATATGCTTGGCTGGAGCGTTTCCGATGTCGGAGATGAGCTGGACAAAATGTACCTGAACAGAGAGATCGCACAGGATCTTTACAATGAAGCCGTAGATACACCAGGCAGACTGCTGAACTACGGATGCGGTCTTGCACAGTTCCTTTCTCTGAGGTACCGTGCTGAGGATACGCTGGGGGATGATTTTGATCCGGCAGAATACAACCGTGTGCTTCTGACATATGGTGACCGTGATTTTGAAGTGGTTGAATCTGATCTGAATGAATGGGTAAAGATCCTGAAAAACGGAGAGGAACTCAGCGGCGATTCGATGGACCTGGTGCCGTACGACATTATCAACAATGGTGAATACAGCAAAAACAATCTGAAATACGGTCTCTATGCGATCGGCGGTTTCGCGATTGCTGCTGTACTGGTGATCTTCTTCATCATCCGGGCAAAGAAAAAGAACCCGTTTAATGCATGAGGTGATCAATGAAGCATAACGAATGGTATCCATGGCTTCAGAATGAATTCAGGCAGCCGTACTTTCAGCCTTTAGCCGCATTTGTTCATGAAGCATATGAAAAAGGTCCGGTATATCCGCCGAAAGGCCAGGTATTTTCGGCTTTTGAAACAGCTGATCTGCCTGACATCAAGGTCGTTATCCTTGGCCAGGATCCGTATCATCAAAGAGGCCAGGCACACGGAATGTGTTTCTCTGTCAATCCGGGCGTGCGCATTCCGCCAAGCCTGCAGAATATATTCCAGGAACTTCATACGGACCTCGGGTGCTTTGTTCCCGACAACGGTTATCTGATGCCATGGGCAGAACAGGGAGTATTCCTGCTCAACACGATCCTGACCGTAGCGGATTCAAGGCCGATGTCTCATGCTCGGCAAGGCTGGGAAACATTCACAGACCATGCGATCGAACGGATCAATGCGAAAGATGACCCTGTTGTGTTCATGCTGTGGGGAAGACCCGCACGCGCCAAGGCACAGATGATCGACCGTACAAAACATCTGATCCTTGAAGCAGCCCATCCGTCTCCGCTTTCTGCGTACAACGGATTCTTCGGCTGCAGACATTTCTCAAAAGCAAACGCCTTCCTCACCGGACACGGCAAGGAAGCAGTGAACTGGCAGATCCCGAACCTTTATGTTCACGGAAGTTGATCAGGCACTGGAGTGGGTAATGTCCAGACACGG
This sequence comes from uncultured Erysipelotrichaceae bacterium, assembly GCA_946622165.1. Classification (GTDB taxonomy): domain Bacteria; phylum Bacillota_I; class Bacilli_A; order Erysipelotrichales; family Erysipelotrichaceae; genus Bulleidia. Next base: position 40,962 of record CAMOPG010000002.1, on the reverse strand, counting down.
ACATTCCCATGATCCGGAAGAGATGAAGCAGATCCTTGCTGAAGCCGGCAGTCCGCAGAATACATTCGGGACTGTGCATGCTGCCGGTACCAACGGCAAGGGATCATTTGTAAATTATCTGAGCGATATCCTGATCTCTCAGGGCAGAAAGACCGGGATGTTTACATCGCCCCACCTGATCTCTCATCTGGACAGGATCAGGATCGACGGAAAATGGATCCCCGGCGAGACGTTCATGTCGTACCTGAACAGGTACTATGATCTGATCACGGAGCAGAACCTTTCCATGTTTGAGATCGATGTTCTGATCGCCTTCAGCTGGTTCAGGGATGAACATGTTGATATTGCCGTGATCGAATGCGGACTGGGCGGCAGATATGACAGCACGAATGTGCTGGATCAGCCGGAACTGTCAGTCATTACGACCGTCGGGTTCGATCATATGGAACGTTTGGGAGATACTTTGGGAAAGATCGCCTGGCAGAAAGCAGGAATCATCCGGTATGATTCCCGGGTCCTGGCAGGAAATATTCCTGATGAAGCGATGGCTGTCATTGAGCAGGAAGCGGAAAATCATCACGCCAGACTGTACAGACCGCTGGATTACCTTCCGGGAGAAAACAACAGCATTATCCTGTCAGGGGAAACATTCGAGATATCTTCCGATGCGCTTTATCAGCGGGAAAATGCTGTTCTGGCTCTGACTGCAGCGGCACTGCTGGACATTGATATCACTGCACCGGAAGTCAGAAAGGCATTGAAAAACAGTATGTGGAAGGGCCGTTTTGAAACGGTCAGCACGCATCCGAGAGTGATCCTGGACGGTGCACACAATACACATGGTGTTGAGGCTTTGACAAAATCGCTGAAAACCATGAAGCGGCCTCTGGTATGTGTATTTGCGGCCCTGCGCGATAAACGGGGGACGATGATGGCGGAGATGCTGGATGCCGTATGCGACCGTCTGATCGTGACGGAATTTGATATGTACCGTGCTGACCGTGCACAGACATATCTGGTCGACGGAGCGCAGCTTGTCACGGACTGGAAAGAAGCAATCGCCCGAGCGAAGGAATATGCCGGCAAAGACGGAACAGTGATCATCACGGGTTCGCTGTACTTTATCAGTATTGTCAGAGAATATCTGATGACAGAATTCAAATAAATCTTATGAGATGAGAACCGGAAACATCATAAACCGGTTCTTTATTATGCGTGCGGACAATTTCTTGGCAAATGAAACGTAAACTGTTAGCCATGAGTCAGTTCATGGTATTATAATGAAAGCGGTAACATGTTTGTGCAGGAGGTAATTATGCGAGCAAACAGTATGGTGGCCATGATTCTTGCAGGAGGAAGAGGGACACGTCTTTTTGAACTGACCAAGAAAGTGGCAAAACCGGCGGTACATTTCGGCGGGAAGTACCGTATTATTGATTTCCCGCTCAGCAACTGTGCTAATTCATCAATCAGCACTGTAGGAGTACTGACACAATATGAATCAGTATTGTTGAACTCATACGTTGCAAAAGATCATAACTGGGGATTAGACACAAACGACGGCGGTGTATTTGTTCTGACACCGCGTGAACGTGATCAGGCGAATTTCCAGGTCTATCTCGGAACAGCTGATGCGATCACACAGAATATCGATTTCCTTGATTCTGTTGATCCCGAGTATGTCCTGATTCTTTCCGGCGACCACATTTACAAGATGAACTATGATAAGATGCTTACTTATCACAAAGAAAAGAATGCAGATGCTACGATCGCTGTTCTTGAAGTTCCTCTGAAAGAGGCTTCCCGTTTCGGAATTATGAACTGTGACGCAGAAGATGTCATTGTTGAATTCGAAGAAAAACCGAAGAAACCGAAGAGCAATCTTGCATCTATGGGTATCTACATCTTCTCCTATCAGACACTGAGAAAGTATCTGCTGGAAGATCTGAAGAATGAGAAATCCAATCACGACTTCGGAAAAGACATCATTCCGGCTTATCTGAACGATAAGAAAAAGCTCGTTGCTTACAGATTCAAGGGCTATTGGAAGGATGTAGGAACGATCGATTCCCTGTGGGAAGCAAACATGGATCTGCTGAATGCAAATTCAGAGCTGGATCTGGGCGATAATTCCTGGAAGATCTACACCGAAGACATCAATACACTTCCGCAGTATATCGGCGCTGATGCGCATGTGGAAAACAGCTATGTCACACAGGGAAGTGTTGTCCTTGGTGATATCAAGAATTCCGTACTGGGTACAAACTGCACGATCGAAGAACGCGCAAAGGTCGTTGACTCCGTCATTATGCCTGGCGCTGTTGTAGGTGAAGGTGCAAAAGTCACCCGCTGCATCGTAGCAGATGATGTTGTTGTTCCTGCAGGTGCCGTACTTGGCAGCGCAGACAGCGAGCACATCAAGCTTGTTGCAAAGGAAGCAGAGTAGGAGGACAGATCATGCGTGCATTAGGTATTATCAATTTTGAAGACGATACAGCGAACATTGAAGGACTTGGTGAATTCAGACCTGTTCCTGCAATCGCGTTCCTGGGACGTTATCGTGTTATTGACTTCATTCTCAGCAACATGACCAATTCCGGCATCAACAACGTTCATGTTTACTGCAAGGAAAAACCTCGCAACCTGTTCGATCACCTGGGTGACGGAACACTTTACAACATCAATTCCAAGCGCGGAAAGCTGCGTATTCTCTTCGGCGAGAAGTCTTTCTCCTCACCGGTTTACAATAATGACATTGCAAACTTCATTCTGAATATGCAGTACATTGAAGAAGATCCGAATCCGTATGTCGTAGTAGCACCCAGCTACTTCGTATACTCACTCGACTTCAATCCTGTTCTGAAAGCACATGTAGATTCCAAAGCTGACGTAACAGTTCTTTACAAGGCAACAAACGAAGCAAAGAACAGATTCCTCGGCTGCGATGTACTGATGCTTGACAAAGAAAAGAGAGTCACAGAGTTCGCAAAGAACCGCGGCAATTACAAAACAAGAAACGTTTCTCTTGAAGCTTATGTCATGACAAAGAAGCTGTTCATTGAACTGGTTGAAAAAGCAGCCAAGACATCTTCTCTGTACTGGTTCAAGGATATTCTGGCAGAATCTGCCGGCACACTGGATATCCGCGGATACGGCGTTAAGGGATATGTATCCTGCCTCAATTCTCTGCCTGAATACTATCGCACAAGCATGGAACTCCGTGACCGTGACGAAGCTGCTTCACTGGTCAAGCCTGAATGGCCGATCTACACACATACAAACGATTCCTGCCCGACACGCTATACAGAAAATGCAGAAGTTACAGACTCACTGATCGCTAACGGCTGTGTTATCGAGGGCAAGGTCAATGGTTCTGTCATCAGCAGAAACGTAACGATCCGCAAAGGTGCTGAAGTCAAAGACTCCATCATTCTCCCCGGCGCATATATCGGCGAAAAAGCAAAGCTCGATCATGTGATCGTTGACAAGTATGCGATCGTGCATCATGTCAAGAAGCTGGAAGGTACTGACGAAGAACCTGTATACGTAAAACGCAGAGACCGCATCTAGGAGGAGAGCTTTTATGTCAAGATCAATTCTGTTTGTTGCGGGTGAAGGCCTGCCGTTCATTAAAACAGGCGGCCTTGCGGATGTCATCGGTGCACTGCCGAAGGCACTTGCCCAGCGCGGCCATGATGTCCGTGTCGTTCTTCCGCTTTACAGCAAAGTCATTGAAAAGCATTATGACAAGCTGATCCGTCTCGGAACGATCCGTGTCCATTCAGGATGGATCGACCAGCCGGCAACATACTATTCCTGCACGGTAGACAATGTTGTTTATTACTTCATTGAACACCAGGGATATTTTGAGAGACCTGCACTGTACGGCTATGATGATGACGGCGAACGTTTCGCATTCTTCCAGAGAGCTGTACTGGACATGATCTATTTCATCAACTGGTGGCCTAACATCATCCACAGCAATGACTGGCAGACGGGTATGATCCCGCTGATCTGCCATGCATGCTATGCGGATGATCAGAGATACCAGCAGATCAAGCATGTCTATACGATCCACAATCTGGCATTCCAGGGCAACTTCGGCGTAGATATGCTGCCGACATGCCTGGGCCTTGATTACTACTACTTTGACAACGGATCGATCAAGTTCGATACAGGTATCAGCTTCATGAAAGCCGGTATCGTCTATGCGGACAAGATCACGACCGTTTCACCGACATATGCAAATGAGATCCTGACAGAAGCATTCGGTGAGAGAATGGATTCCATTCTGCGCTACAGAAGAGATGACCTCTGGGGCATCGTCAACGGTATCGATACAGATACATGGAACCCGAAGACAGACCCGTATCTGGCAAAGAACTATGATCTGAGAAGCTATGTTTCCGGCAAGAAAGCCAACAAGGCTGCTCTGCAGGAAGAACTCGGACTGGAAGTCAGAGATGATGTACCGCTGATCGGTCTGGTATCCAGACTGACAAATCAGAAGGGTATCTATCTGATCACAGACCGTCTCCATGAGATCATGGGCATGGACATCCAGTTTGCTGTACTGGGTTCCGGTGAAGCAAATGCCGAGAATGCATTCCGCTGGATGGAAAATGAGTTCAAGGGCAAGGCTGTATTCTATAACGGATACAATGAAGAACTGGCACACCGCATTTATGCAGGTGCTGATATCTTCCTGATGCCTTCACTCTATGAACCTTGCGGAATCGGTCAGCTGAACGCAATGCATTACGGTACTCTGCCGCTGGTTCGTGAAACAGGCGGTCTGAAGGATACCGTACAGCCGTTCAACCAGTATACAGGCGAAGGCAACGGATTCAGCTTCTGGGCTGCAAACGCTGACGATATGGTCTATACGATCCGCTATGCTGTTGAACAGTACTACAACAACAAACCCGGCTGGAAGGGTCTGATCAAGAGCGCGATGACAACAGATGTATCCTGGGATAAATCTGCTGCGATCTACGAAGAACTCTACTACCAGATCTGCAACTGGCCTGATTAATCGGATGTTCAGAGGGACTGTACCTTGTGTACGGTCTCTTTTTTAATGCGGATGATATATATTTGGTGTAAAATACAGAAAGGAATGCATGTGTCCATGCATGCGTCAAAAGGGAGACGGCCTGAATGAAACGCTGGTGCAGACTTTTTCTGATCTTCGTATTAATGATCTCTGCGGGATGTTCATCACAGCAGAGTGTTCAATATTCTGTATCATTTGACACCCGCGGCGGTGGTCAGATCATGCCCATGATGGTAGACAAGAATCATCCGATCGAGGTGGAAGACCCGGTACGTGAGGGATATACATTTGAGGGATGGTATTCCAGCCCTGATCTTTCGGCAAAATGGGATAAAAATGACAAGGTGACGGAAGACACTGTTTTGTATGCATCCTGGTCCAAGCAGACAAGGACGATCTCATTTGAAACAAACGGTGCTGAACCGATCGAACCCATCACATTGAAATACGGGGAAACTTTTTCCATGCCTTCCCTGACGATCTCAAGAGAGGGCTATGGATTTCAGGGCTGGTTCTATGACCGCAATTATACCGAACCGTATTCCGGATCTTTTGAAGTCACGGAGGATGTGACTTTCTACGCTGAATGGAAAGAACTCACCTACGCCGAGATCAAGGTCATGAACCTGATCAACCAGAAAGACTACGGAGTGGTGAACGGCACGGAAGCTGCTTCATTATTGATGGCACTGCAGTCAGCCGGACATGCACTGGATTACAATTTCACATCCTTTATCAAGAACATTCCTTATTCCGCCGACGGTACACCTGTTACCGGATTTGCGGGAGACCTTTGGACCGATACCGAGCAGATCGACGGTATTCTTCCTGAAGCGCTTGAAACATGGGCGAACAACTACGGTTCAGCAAAGAATATCAGCGGATGCGAAATGGAAGACCTGATCGCCTGCATTCTGGACGGGCATCCGGTCGTTGTATGGCTGACAAATGCGTTCCAGGCAACGCAGCCTGTCAATTATCCATGGGGTGCTTATAAAACAAATGTCTGCGTGATGACGCTGTATGGCTATGACGAAGGAAACAACAGTTTCCTGGTGGCTGATCCGACAGGCAGAAATGACGGGCTTTACTGGGTGTCATACAAAACATTCCAGAATGTATGGAACGTATATCCCGGTGCTGTAGAGATCTGGTGACAGGACAGAAAGAAAGATTATGGAACAGGATAAGCTTTACAGGACGATCATGAGCGCCGCGGCACTGGTGCTCCTGGCATTGTATTTTTTCGGGATCGTGAATGAAGTGACGCTGCTGTATGTACTTGGTTTTTGTTGGGTATATATGACTGTGCGCCAGGCGTTAAAATATATAAAAGAAGGAAATACAGTTATGGCGGTCCTTTCGGGACTGCTTGGCTGTGCAATGATCGCGCTGATTCTCAAGCGTGTATTATAGACGGTTTGCAACAATTTGTCAGATGTACAAATTTCATGTGAACAGTTACACAAAATTTGCTGTCTCCGTTTACTCGAATATTAAGCGGATGATATAATTGTTACGCAAAAAGGAGGATTCTTCATGGCAAAAGTAACACTCAAAGATCTGGACGTTAAGGGCAAGCGCGTAATTGTTCGCGTTGACTTTAATGTCCCTCACAAGAACGGGGTCATCACGGATGATAATCGTGTCCGCGCTGCCCTTCCTACAATCAACTATCTGACAGAACACGGCGCAAAGGTCATTCTTCTGAGCCATCTGGGCAAGGTAAAAACGGATGAAGATAAGGCTAAGAACGATATGAGCATCGTTGCTGAGTGCCTGGCTAAGCTGCAGAGCGCACCGGTTCATTTTGTAAACGCAACACGCGGTCCTGAACTCGAAGCAGCAGTCGCTGAACTCAAAGAAGGCGAAATCGTTCTGATGCAGAACACACGTTATGAAAAGGGTGAATCCAAGAACGATCCCGAACTCGGTGCTTACTGGGCATCCCTGGGCGATCTGTTCGTATGCGATGCATTCGGTTCAGTACACAGAGCACACGCTTCCACAGTCGGTATCCCGACACATCTGCCTTCAGCAGTCGGCTTCCTTGTTGAAAAGGAACTGAATGTTCTGGGCGGCGCGCTGAACGATCCTCAGAGACCGTTCGTTGCAATTCTCGGCGGCGCTAAAGTATCCGATAAGATCGGCGTCATCGAAAACCTGCTCAAGATCGCTGACAAAGTCATCATCGGCGGCGGTATGGCTTATACATTCTCCAAGGCTATGGGCGGCGAGATCGGAACATCCCTGCTTGAAGCAGACAAGATCGATCTGGCAAAAGACTTCCTGGCTAAGGGCGAAGGCAAGCTGATCCTTCCGGTCGACACAGTTGTCGCTAACGATTTCTCCAACCCGACAGAGATCAAGACAGTCAAGGCTGGTCAGATCCCTGAAGGATTCATGGGTCTTGATATCGGACCTGAAACGATCGCACTCTTCAAGAAAGAACTCGAAGGCGCAAAGACAGTATTCTGGAACGGACCGATGGGTGTGTTCGAAGATCCTCGTTTCGCAGTAGGTACAGTTGAAGTCTGCAAGACTCTGGCTGAACTCGAAGGCGCTACAACGATCATCGGCGGCGGCGACTCCGCTTCCGCAGCTAAGAACCTCGGATTCGCAGAGAAGTTCTCCCACATCTCCACAGGCGGCGGTGCTTCCCTCGAATACATGGAAGGAAAGGAGCTCCCGGGCGTAGCTATTATTCCCGAGAAATAATCAATATGGCAAGAAAACCTATTATCGTCGGCAACTGGAAGATGAATAAAACTCCTTCTGAAGCTGAAGTCTTCATGAAGGGCATCGAAGAAGTTCTGACAGGAACTGAAGCAGCTGATTACGGTATCGGCGCTCCGTATGTTGACCTGGATGTCTGCGTCAGAAACGCTAAGAACCTGATCATCGCAGCTGAAAACTGCAATGAAAAGGACAGCGGCGCTTATACAGGCGAAGTATCTGTTCCGATGCTGAAAGAAGTCGGTATCACTTACTGCATTATCGGCCATTCCGAGAGAAGAACTTACTATGCTGAGACAGACGCTGCATGCGCTGCAAAAGCAAAGAGACTGCTGGCTGACAACATCATCCCGATCCTCTGCATCGGTGAGACAGAAGCACAGTATGATGCTGGTGAAACAGCAAACGTCATCAAGTCCCAGCTGGAAGGCTCCCTTGCAGGACTGACTGCTGAAGAAGTTGCCAAGATGGTCATCGCTTATGAACCTATCTGGGCAATCGGCACAGGCAAGAGCGCTACAAAAGAGATCGCTGAAGACTGCTGCAAGTGCGTTCGTGAGAACGTAAAAGCTCTCTATGATGAAGCAACAGCAGAAGCAGTACGCATTCAGTATGGCGGAAGCGTCAAGCCTACAAACATCAAAGAATATATGGCTTGCCCTGACATCGACGGCGCACTGATCGGCGGAGCATCCCTGAAGGTCGATTCCTTCAAGGAAATCATTGACGCAACAAAATAAGGTTCTAACGGAGAAATGATCTCCGGGAATAATGATCAAGGTATTACAAGGAGGACAAATCAAAATGCCTAGTATCGTAAGTGTTTATGCACGTGAAGTAATCGACTCCCGCGGAAATCCGACAGTTGAAGCAGAAGTCACAACAGAATCAGGCGCTTGGGGACGTGCAATCGTTCCGTCCGGCGCTTCCACAGGTGAACGTGAAGCTATCGAACTTCGTGATGGCGACAAGACACGTTTTGGCGGAAAAGGTACTCTGAAAGCAGTTGAAAACGTTAATACAAAGATCGCTCCGGCTATTCTTGGTATGGATGTTACAGAACAGACAGCTATCGATAAAGTTATGCTTGAACTCGATGGCACACCGTTCAAATCCAATCTGGGTGCGAATGCTACTCTGGCTGTTTCCCTGGCTTGTGCAAGAGCTGCAGCTGATTTCTATGGCGAACCGCTCTATAAGTATATCGGCGGCGCAAACGCAAAGGTTCTCCCTGTTCCGATGATGAACGTTCTGAACGGCGGCAAGCACGCTGACTCCGCTTCCGACGTACAGGAATACATGATCATGCCTGTTGGCGCAGAAACATTCCACGGCGCGATCCGTATGGGTGCTGAAATCTTCCATGCACTGGCTAAAGTCCTGAAGAAGTATGGATACAACACAGCAGTCGGTGACGAAGGCGGATATGCTCCGTCCTCCATCCCTGGTGGAAACGGACCGCTGGAAACACTCGGAAATGAAGGCCCTCTGGCTCTCATGCTCGAAGCAGTAGAAGCAGCTGGATACAAACCCGGCACAGACGTATGCTTCGCTATGGACGCAGCTTCCTCCGAATTCTACGATGAAGAAAAGGGATGCTATGTTCTCGCTCGTTCCGGTGAAGGCGAAAAGTCTTCCGAAGACATGATCGAACTCTATGAGAAGTGGGTTGAAAAGTATCCGCTGATCTCCCTGGAAGACGGTCTTGCTGAAAACGACTGGGATGGATGGGTTGAACTCACAAAGCGTCTCGGCGACAAGATCCAGCTCGTTGGTGATGACCTGTTCGTTACAAACACAACATTCATCAAGAAGGGTATCGAACTCGGCGCAGCTAACTCCGTTCTGATCAAAGTCAACCAGATCGGTACACTGACAGAAACTCTGGATGCAATCGAAATGGCTAAGGAAGCTAAGTACACAGCTGTTGTTTCCCACCGTTCCGGTGAAACAGAAGACACAACGATTGCTGACCTGGTAGTCGGTGTCAATGCTGGCCAGATCAAGACTGGTTCCATGAGCCGTACAGACCGTATTGCTAAGTACAACCAGCTGATGAGAATCGAAGAAGAACTCGGCTCAGTAGCTGAATACAAGGGCAAGAAGGCATTCTACAATGTCAAGGCTCTGTCCGCTGAACCTGCACCTGCTCCTAAAAAGGCAGCTAAGAGAACAACAAAAAAAGCAGCTAAGAAATAATCATTCTTAAATCTCAGCTCAGAAACCGGATGTTCATACGCATCCGGTTTTTTTACGGCAGCCTGAAAGCATTTATTGAGTATTTCATAGGAAGACTTCATATAATGGGTTCATAGGTAATGGGTTCATAGGCGTCGGGTTTTCCGATATTGATCAGGCATAAGCTGATCGTGATTATGAATATAAGGTAAGAAAATGAGATTTGTAAGACTGCATGACGGAACAGAGATCCCTCAGCTTGGCCAGGGTACCTGGAACATGGGGGAATCAAAATCAAAATATGAATCTGAACTGGAGTCGCTCCGCTGGGGGATCGATCATGGAATGACACTGATCGACACTGCCGAAATGTATGGCGATGGTGCTGCGGAGGAACTGCTCGGCAATGCCATCAGACCGTATAACAGAAACGATCTGTTTCTTGTTTCCAAAGTGTATCCGTGGAATGCAGGCAGAAACAAGATCTTCAGAAGCTGTGAGGATTCATTGAACAGGCTGGGAACAGATCACCTGGATCTGTACCTGCTGCATTGGCGCGGAAGCGTTCCGCTGGCAGAGACAGTTCAGTGTATGGAAGAACTCAAACAGCAGGGAAAGATCCTTGGCTGGGGAGTTTCCAATTTTGATACAGCTGATATGAAAGAACTGCTCAGTGTCAGAAACGGAGATCAGTGCCAGACAAATCAGGTGCTGTACCATCTTGGCAGCAGGGGTGTTGAATTTGATCTGCTTCCGTTCATGAACGAACACGGCATACCGATGATGGCTTATTGTCCTCTGGCACAGGGCGGCCGTCTGAAACAAAAGCTGCTCAGCAGCAGTGCCCTGCAGATGATCGCAGAAGCACACGGGAAAACGGTGATGCAGATCCTGCTTGCCTTCACATTGCTGAGGGATGATGTGATTCCGATCCCCAAAGCTTCTTCCGCTGCGCATGCAGGCGCAAACCGGGATGCTGCAGAGATCGTACTGTCACAGGAAGAGCGTGATCTGCTGGATCGTGAATTCCCGAAACCGACAAGAAAACTGCCGCTGGATATGGAATGATCCTGCCGCAGACAGAAAAACATACACTCACCGGGCTTCAATTACCGGTGTTTTATGAATGATTCACCGAAAATTCACACAGTGTTCTGCTGGATTTGAAATTAGAGGACTACATTAATGACTGTGAAAGGAAGGTATCCTTTATGAAAATGACAGCTATTGCAGGTCTGGCAGCACTGATGATATTGAGCGGATGCTCAGAGACTGCTGCTGTACAGACTGATGAGAAAACAGAGACTGCACAGACTGAAGAGGCAGCCAATGAGAACGATTATGCAGGAGAAACGATCACCGGACAGGTAAATGCTGTTTCCGGCAATATAGCAGAGATCATACCCGGTCAGATGGTGTATGACAGCGGATTGATGGACGGGGAATCAGCGGCACCGGACAATACAAAGTCCATGCAGGATCCGCCCGACAGCATGCCCGGCAACAATAACCAGGAGATGGCCGTGGGACAGCCGCCGGAAAAGCCGGATGGTGAACATGGCGATGATTTCCCGGGTAATATGCCCGAAGGGATCTTTGTCAAAACGGGTGAGGCGATCACAATCGAGACAGATACGGAACTGTCAGCCGGTGACTATGTTGAGATCGTATTTGCTTCGGACGGCAGTGTTGAAAGCATCACTGCGGCAGGAATGCATAAAGCAGGGAAACCCGGCGGCAGTTCAGAAGTATCCCATGGAACAGCGGCAAATACGATCAGTGAAGACGGTTCATATACATCAGAGACCTATGTGTCTTCAGGTGATGATGAGAATGCGCTGAGGATCGACGGGGCTGAAGCTGAATTGACCGGGATCACGGTCCGCAAAGAATCAGGTTCTTCATCGAATGCTGAAAACGGTGACTTTTACGGAGTCAATGCTGCGGTGCTTGCATTGAACGGAGCGGACGTCACGATCGTGAATGCAGATATATCATCGGATGCACAGAATGGAAACGGCGTATTCAGTTACGGAAGCGGAACAGTCGTTGAGATCAGCGACAGTACGATCACAACGAACGCAGATAACTCCGGGGGCATCCAGACAACCGGCGGAGGAACTACGATCGCATCAAATCTGACTGTTGAGACGCAGGGAAATTCATCTGCTGCGATCCGTTCGGACAGAGGCGGCGGCACGGTGACGGTTGACGGAGGAACATATACCAGCAATGGTCTCAACTCGCCTGCTGTTTATTCCACTGCAGATATCACTGTCCGGAATGCTGTCCTGACAGCAGCCGGTTCGGAGGCGCTGGTCATTGAAGGCAGCAACTCCATTGAGCTGGAAAACTGTGACGTAACCGGCAATATGGGCACACAGGGAGCCAGCTCCGATATCAATATCCATAACGTTATGATCTATCAGTCCATGTCCGGCGATGCGGACGTCGGTACTTCATCTTTCTCCATGACCGGAGGTTCGCTTACATCCCTCAGCGGAGATATGTTCTTTGTGACGAACACATCCGCAGTGATGTACCTGAAGGATACTGAACTGACAAACAGCTCCGGAAATCTGATGACGATCACAGGAAACAATGCTTCTCATGGCTGGGGAACTGCCGGTGCCAACGGAGGACATGTTGAAATGACCGCAGAAGATCAGACCATGGAAGGTGATATTGTTGTTGATACGATATCAAGCCTGGATCTGACACTTGCGGGCAGCTCGGTATTCAACGGCACGATAGTGATCACTGACAATGCAGAGGGAGGCAGCTCTTCTGACAGCGGCGTGCATGTAACGGTTGAGAAAGACAGTGTATGGACGCTGACGGGAGACTGCGTGATCAGCACTTTGGACAACAGCGGAACGATCAATTACAACGGATATTCGATCACGCTGTCAGACGGTACAGTGCTGAAATAGGAAAACAACACAGCATAGGCTGTTGATATATATAAATGAAAAGGCGCTTCCGGATCTGCGGAAGCGCTGTTCTTATTCTTCAGATGATGTTTTCTTGGGGTTGATGCGCAGCTGATATTCTCCTGTGCATTCAAGCAGTGTGCCTTCATTCAGCATGACGCGTTCAAGATTGCTGATGTCATGCAGATGTCCGTTGACATCCCTCAGGTTCAGGCCGAGGTCATTGAGCGCTGAGATGTAGTATGTGCCGGCTCTGATGTTTCTCGGAATGGAATAGATGCCGGGCGTCAGCGTCATCGTGTTTTCGCTGTTGATATAGATCAGATTCTGCTTTTTGTTTGCCTGTGCGGCAACGATCTTGTGATACAGCGTATCACGCATGAAGAACATGTCTGTGTTCTCCATCTGATATGTGAACGTCAGTTTCTTTTCCAGTACATGGATCGCTGCCGGGTCATCACCGGATCTTACCATATCGCTCAGTCTGTGGCAGTTGACGAAATGCTTTGATATGAAGTACAGCGCGATGTCTGTTTCATAGAGCTTGCCTTTGATCACTTCTGCTTCAACTCCGGCAGGTGCATCGGGAATATCGTTGATCATATGTCCGGTAATATTGCCGATGACATCGATTGCTACTGTATAAGGAATAGCAGCTTTGGAAACCTTGATGGAAGCCTCGGATTCATTGATCAGGTGTTCGCCTTTATGCAGCTGATAAGGAGGCTGCGGGAAGAACTTCACGATCGTTTCATCTGCGGTATGATGCTCAAGATAATTTCCCATGATCATTTCACGCATATACGGATCTGATACAACGAGCAGCTGAAACAGATCGTATTCTACAGGAAGATTGTATTTGCGGATCTTCTGTTTGCAGTCCCGGCAGATCGTATGTCCGTCAGGAAGTGATTCGTATTTGCTGAAGAGACCCTTTGCTTCTGACAGACAGAAATCACAAACTTTGTTTGCAGGCATATTTACCTTCTTTCTATTTCGCCTCAGGCGATTCTTCGAGGAGTTTTGTCAATCTGATCGACAGCTCAGGATTGATCACAGGGCTGTATTCTTTATTGTTCCGGATCAGCTCAATGAAGTGCTTCTGCTGGAACGTAAACTCACTTTCAAAATCTGCTGTGAATTCTTCATCACCGTCTTTTGCATGCAGCACGGCGTGATGCGCTTTCCAGAATTCATGGCATTCAATGGATCCTTCCGATCCATAGATACGCAGTGTGTTGTCTCCGCGGTAGCGGAATGAACACCACGCTGTTAAAAGTATATCATCGGTATTCAGCATCTGCCAGGATACCGTAACCGGACAGCCATTCTCCTTGACCTCTGTCCTGTGCATTGTCCTGAATTCCTGCGGAAACAGTGCAAGCAGTGCACTGAGAGGATAACCGCCCAGATCAAATGCGCATCCGCCACCGGGAGAGTTCATGACCCAGTGCTCGGTATTCAGATATGAGGCTGTACAGTATGATGCCTCTGCGGCCTTCACTGAACCGATCCTGCCTGAGCTGATCCATTCTCTGATCTGCATCAGGCACGGATTGAACATTCCTTTCTGCGCTTCCATCAGTACAAGATGTTTTTCCTGTGCAAGCCTGTACAGTTCTTCTGCATCAGCCGCGCTGATGAACGCAGGCTTTTCGCAGATCACATGCTTGCCGTTCATCAGGCAGGCTCTGATCTGTTCTGCATGCACATAATTCGGCGTGGAAATGTATACCGCGTCAATTTCACTGTCACGGTACATGTCATCATAGGAAAGGATCTTTTCGACGCCTTCTTCCCTGGCATATTCCGCAGCATTTTCCGGATGCCTGGTTGCAAACGCGGTTACGCAGGCATCGTCGACGCCGCGCATACCCTTCAGAAAACGGTGACTGATGCGTCCCGGCCCGAGCACTGCAATTCTGATCTGATCCATCTTGTACCTCTATTATTATTATGATAACACGGAAAAAGCCGTACGTGATGATTTTGCAAAAAAGCGTTGACTTTCAGTTATACGGAGTGTATTATCTATCTGCTTGGCGAAAAAAGGCTTTGCTGTGTGCAAAGCCTATCATAAGGCTGAGAAATGGCACGCTTGGAAATGTGTGCACAAAGGAAGGAGTAGTAATGCCTACAATTAATCAGCTGGTACGTAAGGGACGTACCGATAAAGTCTACAAGTCAAAATCCCCGGCACTGAACAGGGGCTTCAACAGTCTGCAGAAAAAGCCGACAAAGATCAGCAGTCCGCAGAAGAGAGGCGTTTGCACCCGTGTTGGTACAATGACTCCTAAAAAACCTAACTCCGCGCTTCGTAAGTATGCCCGTGTTCGTCTTTCCAACGGCATGGAAGTTACAGCATATATTCCGGGTGTCGGACACAACCTCCAGGAACACTCCGTCGTTATGATCCGCGGCGGCCGTGTTAAGGATCTCCCTGGTGTTCGTTATCATATCATCCGCGGTACACTGGACTGCGCTGGTGTAAACGATCGTAACCAGGCACGTTCCCGCTATGGCGCTAAGAAGCCCAAGGCAAAGAAATAAGTGAGGTGAACAGACATGCCCAGAAAAGGATATATAGCAAAGCGTGATGTACTGCCCGATCCCGTCTATAACTCAAAGCTGGTCACAAAGCTGATCAACAAGATCATGATCGACGGCAAGCGCGGTACCGCTCAGACGATTCTCTATGATGCATTCGCAATCATTGAGTCAAAAACAGGCCAGAATGCTATGGAAGTATTCGAAAAGGCACTGGCAAATGTTATGCCGATGCTCGAACTGAAGGTTCGCCGTGTCGGTGGTGCAAACTACCAGGTACCGGTTGAAGTAAGTGCTGAAAGAAAGCTCACACTTGGTCTTCGCTGGATCGTTAATTACGCAAGACTTCGCCATGAAAGAACAATGGAACAGAGACTTGCCAATGAAATTATGGATGCCGCAAACGGAACAGGTGCATCTGTTAAGAAGAAGGAAGATACACACAAGATGGCCGAAGCAAACAAGGCGTTTGCTCACTATCGCTGGTAATAATGAACTTGAACTTCCGTATTGAAAGGAGCGATTTATGCCCAGAGAGTTCCCTTTAAACAAAATCCGTAATATCGGAATCATGGCACACATCGATGCCGGCAAAACGACAACGACTGAGCGTATTCTGTATTACACAGGTAAAATCTACAAGATCGGTGAAACGCACGATGGTGCTTCCCAGATGGACTGGATGGCACAGGAACAGGAGCGCGGTATCACGATCACTTCCGCTGCCACAACATGTCAGTGGAAAGACTGCCAGATCAATATTATCGATACCCCAGGCCACGTAGACTTCACAGCTGAAGTTGAACGTTCCCTGCGTGTACTGGACGGTGCTGTCACTGTCCTGGACTCCAAAGCAGGTGTTGAACCTCAGACTGAAACAGTCTGGAGACAGGCTACTGAATACAAGGTTCCGCGTATTGTATTCTCCAATAAGATGGATGCTACAGGTGCTGACTTCTTCATGAGTGTCAAATCCATCGGCGACCGTCTTGGTGCCAAGGCTGCAGCAATCCAGATGCCGATCGGCTCTGAAAGCAGCTTCCGCGGAATTATCGACCTCGTTACTATGAAACAGGAAATGTATATGAATGACCTGGGAACAGACATTCAGATTACAGAGGTCGAAGAACAGTATCAGGAACAGGCTCAGGAAATGCGTATGACTATGCTCGAAGCACTTGCTGACTATGATGATGACCTGATGATGAAGGTTCTTGAAGGCGAAGAGCCTACAGTTGAAGAGATCAAGGGTGCTATCCGTAAGGGTGTGCTGACTTCTGAATTCTTCCCTGTAATGTGCGGTTCCGCCTATAAGAATAAAGGTGTTCAGCTCCTGCTCGACGCAGTTGTTGACTATCTGCCTGCTCCGACAGACATCCCTGCAATCAAGGGACATCTGACAGACGGAGAAGAAGCAGAACGTATTCCGGATGACAAGCAGCCGTTCAGCGCCCTTGCATTTAAGGTCGCTACCGATCCATTCGTCGGAAGACTGACATATTTCCGTGTATACTCCGGTACAGTAACTGCCGGCAGCTATGTGCTGAATGCTACAAAAGACAAGAGAGAGCGTCTGGGACGTATCGTCCGTATGCACGCTAACCACCGTACAGATATCACGGAAGTTTATGCCGGTGACATCGCTGGTGCGGTAGGTCTCAAGAACACAACAACCGGTGACACACTGTGTGCTGAAGACAGCCCGATCATCCTCGAATCCATGGTATTCCCGGAGCCGGTCATCCAGATGTCAGTTGAACCTAAGACAAAGGCTGATGCCCAGAAGATGGACAACGCTCTTGCTAAACTGGCAGAAGAAGACCCGACATTCCGTACATATACTGATGAAGAAACAGGACAGACGATCATCGCAGGTGTCGGTGAACTGCAGCTGGATATCATCATGGACCGTATGAAGAGAGAGTTCAAGGTAGAAGCTACTGCCGGTGCTCCTCAGGTTGCTTACCGTGAAACGATCCGCAGCGAAGCTGACTGCGAAGGTAAATTCGTACGTCAGTCAGGCGGTCATGGTCAGTACGGTCATGTATGGATCCACTTCAGCCCGAATGAAGGCAAAGGCTTTGAATTCGCGGATGAAACAGTCGGCGGAAGCGTTCCGAAGGAATACATCAAACCGACTCAGCAGGGTCTGGAAGAAGCACTCGGAAACGGACTCATTGCAGGCTATCCGGTCGTAGACATCAAAGCGGTACTGTTTGACGGTTCCTACCATGATGTCGACTCATCTGAACAGGCGTACAAGATCGCTGCATCCCTCGCTCTGAAGGAAGCTGCTAAAAAGTGCAATCCTGTCATTCTCGAACCGATCATGCGTGTAGACGTAACTGCACCGTCTGATTACCTCGGCTCCGTTATGGGAGACATCGTTAAGAGAAGAGGTCAGATCCGTATGCAGGAAGAGACCGGCAACGCAATCAAGATTTCCAGTTATGTTCCTCTGAGCGAAATGTTCGGCTATGTAACAGACCTCCGTTCCATTACACAGGGACGCGGCACTTACATTATGCAGACAGATCACTACGAAGAAGTACCTAAGAGCATTGCTAAGGAAATCATCGAAAAGAACAGTACTAAGTAATTATTGCAAATGGAATGCGTTTATCATAAAATGATTACGCACATAAATTGATTAAATCAGGAGGAAAACCCATTATGGCAAAGCAAAAGTTTGACCGCTCACTCGATCATGTTAATATCGGTACGATCGGTCATGTCGACCATGGCAAAACAACGCTGACGGCCGCAATCACCAAGTATCTCGCTGAGCACCCTGAAGCTGGTTCCGCTAAGTTCGAAGCATACGACCAGATTGACGGAGCACCAGAAGAAAAAGCTCGTGGTATTACGATCAACACAGCTCACGTTGAGTACTCAACAAAAACACGTCACTATGCACACGTAGACTGCCCAGGTCATGCTGACTATGTCAAGAACATGATCACTGGTGCTGCTCAGATGGACGGCGCTATCCTCGTAGTTGCTGCTACAGACGGACCGATGCCTCAGACTCGTGAGCACATTCTGCTGTCCCGTCAGGTAGGCGTACCTAAGATGGTCGTATTCCTGAACAAGTGCGACATGGTTGACGATCCTGAACTGATCGACCTGGTTGAAATGGAAGTTCGTGACCTTCTGTCCGAATACGGATTCGAAGGCGATGAAACACCTATCATCCGTGGTTCCGCTCTGAAGGCTCTCGAAGGTGATCCGAACTGGCTCGCTCCGATCAAGGAACTCCTCGACGCTGTTGACGAATGGATCCCGACACCTGCACATGAATTCGACAAGCCGTTCCTGATGGCTGTAGAAGACGTCTTCACGATCACAGGTCGTGGTACTGTTGCTACAGGCCGTGTAGAACGTGGTAAACTGAACCTCAACGACCAGGTTGAAATCGTTGGTCTCAAAGACACAAGAACAACTGTCGTTACAGGTATCGAAATGTTCCGTAAGACTCTTGACTTTGCTCAGGCTGGTGACAACATCGGTGCTCTGCTCCGTGGTGTTAACCGTGACGAAGTTGAGCGTGGACAGGTTCTCGCTAAGCCGGGTTCCGTTACACCTCATACAAAGTTCAAGGCTCAGGTCTACGTTCTGACTAAGGAAGAAGGCGGACGTCATACACCGTTCGTTTCCAACTATCGTCCTCAGTTCTATTTCCGTACAACAGACGTTACAGGCGTTATCAAACTTCCTGAAGGCACAGAAATGTGCATGCCTGGCGACAACGTTGTCATGGAAGTTGAACTTCTGGCTCCGATCGCTGTTGAACAGGGAACAAAGTTCTCCATCCGTGAAGGTGGACGTACAGTAGGTTCCGGTTCCATCACAGAAATCGAACACTAATCGACTGAACTTAAAGAAAGGTATCCTTCGGGATATCTTTTTTTGTGCGTATTCCTGTTATAATCTGCTTAAGACCAGGAGGTGGCGTATGAAGAAACAGTTGAGAATGCTTGTCCTGATGTTTGCGGCTGTGTTCAGCCTGGTTCTGTCCGCCTGCATACATCATGCACCTGAACCGACACCTGTTCCGACAGCTGCTCCGGTAACTGTGACAACGCCGGCGCCTTCAGCTACAGAACCTTCAGAGACAGAACTGCCGGTGATCCAGGTAACATCAGATCCTGACCCGACGCCGACGCCTGCAGCCGAACTGCTGGATGAGAACGGTACATATGACAGCAAGGAAGATGTTGCGCTGTATCTGCATCAATACGGGAAACTGCCTTCAAACTTCATGACCAAGAAACAGGCGCGGAAAAAAGGATGGAGTTCCGGTGCTTTGAACCGGAAGGTCAAAGGAAAATGCATCGGCGGAGATGTTTACGGAAATTACGAAGGCAAGCTGCCTGATGTTGAGGGCCGTATATACTATGAGTGCGATATCAATACACTGCATGCAAGGAGCAGGGGGCCGGAGCGCATCATTTATTCCAGTGATGGTCTGATCTGGTATACACCTGATCATTATGAAACATTTGAACTTCTGTATGGGGAGGAACCATAACATGAAATGGACGATCGAACTGGACGGAAACAAACTGTGCCAGGATAAAGAAACGGCTCATGCATATCTGAGCGAGGTCTTCTCATTCGCTGATTATTATGGCAAAAATCTGGATGCGCTTCATGACTGCCTGAGCGAGATCCATCATGAAACGGAAATATGTCTGGATCAGAAAACACTGATCATGATGGCTGAGGGAAGCTACTCCTACAGAATACTGACAGTCATGTTTGATACAGCACTAGAAAATCCTTATCTGAAGTTCCGTCTGAAACGCTGAAATAAAAACCGTGAGCAAAGCTGCACATACAGCAATACTCACGGTTTTCTTATGATCCGTTGAAATAATATTTACTTGTCACTGAATCTTTCGGCATTGACCGATCTGTCATGGAAGAATTCGATCTCTTCACCCATGGGACCGCGCACAAACGCGATGCGCGCAGGTACAGGAGGGTCGCTGGCAATGCAGATGTCCCTCGGACCGTCGAATAATTCATAGCCGGCATCTGAAACACGTGCAGCTGCTTCGTCAGTGTCATCTGTATAGAAGGCAAAATGCCGGACAGCACCTTTCAGGCGGTTTGCGTCACCGATCATGATCTCGATCCAGCAGTTGCCGGCTTCGACCATAATGCCTTTCGGCCATTCACGGACGATCTTCAGTCCGAGCAGTTCGCTGTAGAAATGTCTGACTTCCGGAAGCTGGGCCTCGGAACAGTTGAGAGAAATGTGGTGTACTCCTTTGATCATGCGATCCTCCCTGATTGAATGAGAGCAGACAGTGCATCTGCCAGTCTTGCGTGCGCTTCAGGTGTGAGATGGATACCATCAGTTTCGGAAGATGTCAGAAAGCGTGATGTATCCATATACATATAACCATTCTGTTCTGCCTGTTTGCGGTAATGTTCCGGCAGCTGCAGAGAGACCAGATATGAACGATGATCAAATTCTTTTCCGAATATGCCGTCTTGAACATGCTCATACAGAGGAGGAGGGCACAGGAACAGGATCTGCGGGACAGTATCCTGTTTTGTGCTCAGGTAGCGGACAGCTTCTTCTGCAACAGATGCAGCAGATGCGGCAATCGTTTCTGCATCTCTGTGAAATACAGTCTTCAGATCATTTGTGCCAAGCATCAGAATGATCATATCGATTGGTTTATGAGAATGCAGGGAGATCAGCAGACCGCTCATCCCGTTTTTCCATGGTGCATCCGGGTCATCGACATCGGTCGTTCTTCCGCTGCATCCTTCTTCTATTACATGATATTCTTTTCCGAGCTGATTCTGAAGCCGGCAGGTCCAGCGGGTATCTTCGTCATAGCGTTTTCCTCCGCCTGCAGGGATGTAGCCGTAGGTGTTGGAATCACCATAGCACAGGATCGTATACTTCATAATTGTGCCAGAACCTCTTCGATCTGCTCTCTGGAGGCAAGTCCGGAATGGAAGGCTGTCGCACCTCCGCACGCTGTGCCGAGTTTTAAAGCGTACTCGCAGGAACCGGTTTTCAGATAACCTGCCAGAAATCCTGCAACCATGGAATCACCTGCACCGACAGAATTGACGACCGTTCCTCTGGCTGCCTTCTGTTCATAGACACAGTCGTTTTCATCAACCAGAAGAGCACCGTCCGCGGCCATGGAGACCAGTACATTGCGTGCTCCAAGTTCCTGGAGCTTCCGTGCATGCGCAATGATCTCTTCTTTCGTATTCAATACGGTACCGAACATCTGTCCGAGTTCAATATGATTGGGCTTGATCAGAAACGGACGGAATCTGAGGATATTCAGCAGGAGATCTTTTTCCGCATCGACAACAAGCCGGACTTCCGGATCGATCGTTTCCAGGATCTGTTCAT
Organism: uncultured Erysipelotrichaceae bacterium; assembly: GCA_946622165.1. Lineage (GTDB taxonomy): Bacteria > Bacillota_I > Bacilli_A > Erysipelotrichales > Erysipelotrichaceae > Bulleidia. Next base: position 19,121 of record CAMOPG010000002.1, on the reverse strand, counting down.
AAGTACGACTGCTTAAACAGGAAGGAATACTGCCGGATATGACAAGCGTGTCTCCGGGACCGGATTTTGTCAGGTGATCCATCAGTTCCCTGAGGTCAGCATCCGTGATCACAGGTCCCATACCGTTGATCTCGGTCTCATCATCCGACCTGATCTTGACATTGATCCGGGTCATTCCTTCACAGACTTCAATGAAATCGGTGCGGATCTGCATGCCTGCCAGGCCGTCTCTCAAAGCTCTCCCTGTGAAACCGGCAATAAAGCCTGCTGCAGTACTTTCAGTTCCGAGCTCTTTCAGGACACAGGAAACATTGATGCCTTTGCCGCCGAAATAGATATGCTCGCTTGTATTGCGGTTGATCTGCCCGGTTCTGAAATGGGATGTCTGAATGACATAATCAAGCGCCGGATTCAATGTAACAGTATAGATCATGATTATCAGCCTTCTTTCACGTGCATCTTGAACACGTTCCGTCAACATTATGATACTGATTTATGCATGCTCGTTCAATTGAGCATTTACCATATATTGAGCTCGCTGTATCCCCGGTAAATGATGTCTGAAAGCTGAAAAAACACAAAAATTTTGGTTTTTCGTAGGATTTCAGCTATGTAAGCGCTTGTAAAAACCGAAAAAACAGGCACTTTCCGGAGCGAAAAACCAATTTGAAAAAAGTGCGAAAAAACCGATAAAAAAAGGTTGATTTAGGTATTAAGGGGTGTTACTATATTGAAGCACTCGCGTAGAGGCGGGAGGTTGCCGGCACGCTGAAAGCCGTTGCTACGGATAACGTGAAAACCGGGGAATTTCCGCGGAGCGATCCGTCTGGAAAAGCAAAGACGGAGTGAATATAAGGAGGAAAAATTCATGGCAAAGAACTCAGTAAGAATTCGTTTGAAAGCTTACGAGAACAGAAGTCTGGATGCTGCAAGCAAAAAGATCGTTGAAACAGCAGCCAGCCACGGTGCAAAGAAGATCACCGGACCTGTTCCGCTGCCGACTGAAAGAGAAGTCGTTACAGTCCTGCGTGCTGTTCATAAGTACAAGGATTCCCGCGAACAGTTCGAGATCCGCACACACAAGAGATTAATTGAGATTATCGGCCCGAGCGCTGAAACAATCGACGCTCTGAGCAGACTGGATCTGCCCAGCGGTGTTGACATCGAGATTAAGCTGTAAGGAAAGGAACCGGGTGAATACAGATGAAAGGTATCTTAGGACGTAAGCTCGGCATGACACAGGTCTTCACAGTAGAAGGAAAACTGATTCCCGTTACAGTGATTGAAGTAGAACCGAACGTTGTGCTGCAGAAGAAGACAAAAGAAAACGATGGCTATGAAGCTGTCCAGCTCGGCTATGAAGATGTCAAAGCATCCCGCGCTGCAAAAGCGGCTATCGGACATTGCGAAAAAGCAAACACAGCTCCGAAGCACTACATCCGCGAATTCAAGGCTGACGAACTGTACGGACTTGAAGTTGGTGCTGAAGTAAAAGCAGACATCTTTGCGGCAGGTGACATCGTCGATGTTACAGGCACGAGCAAGGGTAAGGGTTACAACGGCGTTATCGTTCGTAACAACGGTCATATGGGACCTAAGAGTCATGGTGGATCCAAGAACATCAGACACGTTGGTTCCCTGGCTACAACAGGCCGCAACAACGGCAGAATCGAAAAGAATACACCGATGCCTGGTCAGGAAGGTGGATTCACAACAACAAATCAGAATCTGACAGTGATCAAAGTAAATGCTGAAGAAGGATATATCCTGATCAAAGGCAACGTTCCGGGTCCCCGCAAGGGTCTGGTTGAGATCAAGACAACAGTTAAACCGGTCAAATCTGTTCCGGCAGTTGAACTGATCTCCTACGCGCCTGCAGCAGAGGAGGGTGAATAATGTCCAAGATTGATGTATTTAATCAGGCAGCTGCGGTTGTTAAATCAATCGAACTGAATGATGCAGTATTCGGAATCGTTCCGAATCAGCAGGCTATCTATGACACGATCCTGGCTTACCAGGCAGGTCTGAGACAGGGCACTCACTCCACAAAGACAAGAGCTTTCGTTTCCGGCACAGGTAAAAAGCCGTTCCGTCAGAAGGGAACAGGCCGTGCTCGTCAGGGTTCCACGAGAGCTACACAGTGGAGAGGCGGCGCGATCGCATTCGGTCCGCATCCCCGCAAGTACGGAATCAAGCTCAACCGTAAGGTCAGAAGACTTGCACTCCGTTCTGCACTGAGCGAAAAGCTTGCAAACAGCGAACTGACAGTTATCGAAAATCTGAGCTTCGCTGAAATGAAAACAAAGAAAGCAGTTGCGCTTCTGAATGCATTCGGCTTCGACCGCAAGACACTGTTCGTTGCGGACGCTTCCGAAGACTATGACAACGCATTCATCTCCATGCGCAACATTCCGAACGCGCTGGTCGTTTCCGTCGCTGAACTGAATGTATACGACATTGTCAATGCAGACAGACTGGTCATGACAGAAGCTGCCGCTGCTAGAGCAGGGGAGGTATTTGCCTGATGAACGCACGTGAGATTATCATCCGCCCGATCGTTACAGAAAAAACAAATGGTCTGGCTGAAAACGGCAACAAGGTAACATTTGAAGTCGCTAAAGGAACAAACAAAACAGCTGTTTCTATCGCGATCAAAGAAATTTACGGCATCACGCCGGTCAAAGTGAACATCGTCAATGTTCATGCAAAGACAAAGAGAATGGGACGCTATGTCGGCAAGACAAATACAGTGCGCAAAGCAATTGTAACGCTCCCTGAAGGACAGGAAATCAACCTGTACCCTGAAGTATAAGAGATTCAACTATCGGAGGAAATCGCTATCTCCGGATAAATGCGAAAGGAAAGTAAAGGAAAATGGCAATCAAAAAATATAAGCCGACGACCAACGGGCGCCGCAACATGAGCACCCTGGCAAACGATCGGATCACAAAGTCCACTCCTGAAAAGAGCCTGCTGGAACCCAAGAAAAAGCATGGCGGACGCGGCAATACAGGCCGCATCACAACAAGACATCAGGGTGGCGGTGCCAAACAGAAGTACAGAATCATCGATTTCAAGAGAAATAAGGACGGTATTGAAGGAATCGTAGCTTCAATCGAGTACGATCCTAACCGTAATGCAAACATCGCTCTGATCAACTATCTGGATGGTGAAAAGCGTTACATCATCTGCCCGCAGCAGCTGAATGTCGGACAGAAAATCATTTCCGGACCTGCAGCAGACATTAAGGTCGGAAATGCTATGGAACTCAAGAACATCCCTGAAGGTACATTCGTTCACAACGTTGAACTGGTACCTGGCAAGGGCGGACAGATGGCAAGAGCTGCTGGCTGCTCCGCACAGATCCTCGGCTTCGACGGCCCGTACGCAACACTGCGTCTGAGCTCCGGTGAAGTCCGCAAGGTCCGCAATAACTGCCGCGCTACGATCGGTATCGTCGGCAATGAAGACTATAACCTTGTCAGCCTCGGTAAAGCAGGCCGTACAAGATGGATGGGTATCCGTCCGACAGTCCGTGGTTCCGCGATGAACCCTGTTGACCATCCGCACGGCGGTGGTGAGGGCCGCACTCCTATCGGACGTAAGTCTCCTATGACACCTTGGGGCAAGAAAGCTATGGGTGTTAAGACACGTAAACATAAGAAGGCATCCGACGCTCTTATCATGACAAGAAGGAAGAGCAAGTAACTGAAAGGAGAGATGAAAAATGTCAAGAAGCATTAAAAAAGGCCCGTTCTGTGATGAACACCTGATGAAAAAGGTTGAAGCACTGAATGCGTCCAACAAGAAAGAAGTCATCAAGACATGGTCCCGCCGTTCAGTGATCTTCCCGAACTTCGTGGAACACACATTCGCTGTTTACAACGGCAAGGAGCACATCCCGGTCTATGTAACAGAAGATATGGTCGGACATAAACTCGGTGAATTTGCACCGACACGTAAATACGGCGGTCACGGTGATAACAAGACCGATCGTAAGGGATAAGGAGGAGAAAACAGATGGACGTTAAAGCAACAGCAAAAACAGTTCGTTACACTCCCCGTAAAGTACGTCTTGTACTGGATACGATCCGCGGCAAGAATGTAGACGAAGCTCTTGCGATCCTGCAGTTCACACCGAACCATGCATCCAATGCGATCGCAAAAGTCGTAAAATCCGCTGCAGCAAATGCAACGCACAACTTCAACCTCAATCATGATGCACTGTATGTCAAAGCATGCTATGCAGACGAGGGTATCACACTGAAGCGTTTCATGCCTCGTGCAAAGGGAAGCGCATCACAGATTCTTAAGAGAACGAGCCACATCACTGTTGTGGTCTCTGACGAGAGATAAGGGAGGAAGATCGAAATATGGGACAGAAAGTTAGCCCGATTGGTCTGCGTGTTGGTGTCATCCGTGACTGGGAGTCCAGATGGTATGCAGAAAAAGCTGATTATGGAGATCTTCTGAACGAAGATGTCAAAATTCGTAAATTCCTCGGCGAAAAGCTGAAGGATGCATATGTTTCCCGCATTGAAATCGAACGTACAGGCAAGCAGGATGCCAAGATCCTGGTTCGCTGCGCACGTCCGGGTGCAATGGTAGGAAAAGACGCTGCCGGCAAAGATAAGATGGAAAGCCTGAAGGCTGACCTGACAAAGCTGACAAACGGCAAGGCAATCAAGATCGAAGTTCTTCCTGTAGCTAATCCTGATCTGGATGCAACTCTGGTTGCACGCAAGATCTGCGAACAGCTGGAAGCTCGTCAGTCCTTCCGTATTGCTCAGAAGAAAGCAATCCAGCAGACAATGCGTTCCGGCGCAAAGGGAATCAAGACTCTGGCATCCGGCCGTCTGGGCGGTGCAGAAATCGCTCGTGACGAGGGATATTCACAGGGTGTCGTTCCTCTTCATACACTGCGCAGCGATATCGACTATGCGCATGCTGAAGCACATACAACATACGGCAAGATCGGCGTTAAAGTCTGGATCTGCCGTGGCGAAGTTCTCCCGGGACAGATGGTCAAAGAACCTGAGGCTCCTTCCCGTCCGGCAAGAGGCGACCGCAGAACCGGCCGCGGCAACCGTGACAGAAGAAACAACTCCCGTGGCGACCGCCGCAATGCAGCAAATGCACAGCAGCGTCCGGCTGCTCCGGCACCTGCTGCAGAAGGAGGTAACGAGTAATTATGTTGATGCCTAACAGAACAAAATACAGAAGACCTCATCGTATCAGCTACGAAGGCAGAGCTAAGGCTGGCCGTGAACTCGCATTCGGCGATTACGGTATCGTAGCAGATGAGGGCGGATATGTAAGCAGTGCTCAGATCGAGGCTGCCCGTGTTGCAATGACACGTTATATGGACCGTGGCGGTAAAGTCTGGATCAAGATCTTCCCGCAGCTGGCTAAAACAAAGAAGCCTCTTGAAGTACGTATGGGTTCCGGTAAAGGTGCTCCTGATCACTGGGTAGCAGTTGTACAGGCAGGCCGTATCATGTTTGAAATCGGTGGTGTTAGCGAAGAAGTAGCTCGCGAAGCTTTAAGACTTGCAGCGAACAAGCTTTGCGTCAAAACACGCTTTATCAAGAGAGAGCAGGTAAAGTAAGCTATGAACGTTAAAGAAATCAGAGATATGAGCAATGATGAGCTCAACAAGCAGATCACAAGTCTGACTGAAGAACTCTACGGACTCCGCTTTGCACAGGCTACCGGTTCTCTGGAGAATCCGGCACGCATGAAGGATGTTCGTAAGACGATCGCCAGAATCAAGACTGTCCTCACAGAGCGTGAGATGGCCAAAGAGGCTAAATAAAGGAGGGCATGGATATGGAAGAAAGAAATAACCGTAAGGTATTGCGCGGCGTAGTCGTGTCCGACAAAATGGACAAGACAGTCGTTGTAAGGATCGAAACCAAAATGAGCCATCCTTTATATGGCAGACAGGTAAAATATTCCAACAAATTCAAGGTACATGACGAAAACAATGAAGCACATGTTGGCGATACAGTAGAGATCATGGAAACAAGACCTCTCAGCAAGGACAAGCATTTCCGTCTCGTCCGTATCGTTGAAAAGGCAGTTGTTCTTTAAACACCAGGAGGAGAAAGCAATGATTCAGAATGAAAGCAGATTGAGAGTCGCTGACAATACCGGTGCGAAGGAACTGCTCGTCATCCGCTGCCTGGGCGGCAGCCGGAGAAAGAGCGCTACCATTGGTGATGTTGTCGTCTGCTCAGTAAAGAAGGCACTTCCGAACGGAAGCGTCAAGCAGGGCCAGGTCGTCAAGTGCGTTATCGTACGTACTGCTTACGGTCTGCGCCGTGACAATGGCAGCTATATCAAATTCGATGATAATGCTGCAGTTATCATTAAAGAGGACTTGACACCGGTCGGAACACGTATTTTCGGCCCTGTTGCCAGAGAGCTTCGTGACAAAGGATATATGAAGATCGTGTCACTGGCTCCGGAAGTTCTGTAAGAAAGGAGCCGGACATATGAAAATTAAAACAGGTGATACAGTAATGGTCATCAGCGGCCATTACAAAGGAACAATCGGTGAAGTCACAGCTGTTTCTCCCAGAAGCAACCGTGTCATCGTCGAAGGCGTCAATATGGTCAAGAAGGCTCTGAAGCCTAGCCAGGAAAATCCTGAAGGCGGAATCGTCGAGACTGAAGCGCCGATTCATGTCAGCAATGTCATGATCTATGATACAAAAGCGAAGCAGGCTGGTCGTGTAGGTTATAAAGGAACCGGCAAAGACAAGGTCCGTTATAACAAGAAGACCGGAAATGAGATCAAGGAGGATAAGAAGTAATGAATCGTCTTGAAGAAAAATACAGAGAGACAGTCAAACCTGCCCTGATCAAACAGTTCAACTACACAACACCGATGCAGGCTCCGAGACTTGAAAAAGTCGTCCTGAACATGGGTGTAGGCGATGCGATCGCTAACCCGAAGCTTCTGGAAGATGCAGTAGCTGAAATGACACAGATCGCCGGTCAGAAGCCGGTCATCACAAAGGCTAAGAAGTCCATCGCGAACTTCAAGCTGCGTGAAGGAATGTCCATCGGCTGCAAGGTCACACTGCGCGGCCAGCGTATGTATGAATTCCTTGACAAGCTGTTCAACATTTCCCTGCCGCGTGTTCGTGACTTCCGCGGTGTCAGCACAACAGCATTCGACGGCCGCGGCAACTACACACTGGGCGTTAAAGAACAGCTGATCTTCCCGGAAATCAACTTCGACAAGGTCAACAAAGTTCGCGGTCTGGATATCGTTATCGTTACAACCGCTGAAACAAACCAGGAAGCATATGCACTGCTGGAAAAGCTGGGCATGCCGTTTGCTAAATAAGGAGGGCTGAAAAATGGCAAAAACATCATTAAAAGTTAAGCAGAGCCGTCCTGCAAAGTTCTCTACAAGAGAATATACGCGCTGCGAACGCTGCGGACGCCCGCATTCAGTACTGAGAAAGTATAAAGTTTGCCGTATCTGTTTCCGTGAACTGGCTTATCAGGGCCAGATCCCGGGTGTCAAGAAGGCCAGCTGGTAAGGATAAGGAGGAACAAAGACTATGAATATGACAGATCCTATCGCCGATATGCTCACAAGAATCCGCAACGGCGTTCAGGCACACATGGATACAGTTGAAGTTACTCCCGTTTCCAAGGTCAAGGTAGAAATCGCCAGAATTCTGAAGGCTGAAGGCTACATTGAAAACTATGCTGTAACAGGTGAAGGCATTGATAAAAAGATGACAGTTACACTGAAATATACAGGCGAAAAGAAGTCCGTTATTTCAGGAATCAAACGTATCTCAAAACCCGGTCTGCGTGTTTACGCAAAGAACAGTGAAATCCCTTCAGTTCTGAACGGACTGGGAATTGCAATCATCTCCACAAGCGAAGGCATGATGACTGACAGAGATGCACGCAAAAAGCACACGGGTGGCGAAGTTATCGCTTACGTGTGGTAATTTAGAGAAAGGAAAACGAAATGTCACGTATCGGAAATAAAGCGATTACCATTCCTTCCGGCGTCGAAGTGACTGTCGCTGAAGGCAATGAGGTGACGGTCAAGGGTTCCAAAGGAACTCTGACTCGGAAGTTCTCACCGCTGATGAACATCTCTATCGATGGCACAACACTGACAGTCAGCCGTCCGAATGAAGAGAAAACTACAAAACAGCTCCATGGTACAACAAGAGCTCTGCTCGCTACCATGATCGAAGGCTGTGACAAGGAATACACAAAGACACTGCAGATCGTTGGTATCGGTTACCGTGCTGCTCTGGCTGGCAATAAGCTGACATTGAACCTCGGCTATTCCCACCCGGTAGAATTCACGGTTCCTCAGGATCTTAAGGTTACTGTACCGGATGCTACAACAATTACCATCACAGGTATTGACAAGCAGCGTGTCGGACAGTTCGCAGCAGTCGTCAGATCAGCTAAGAAGCCTGAACCGTACGGTGGAAAGGGTGTCCGTTATAAGGATGAACATGTACGCCGCAAGGAAGGCAAGACAGCTGCTAAGAAGTAATGGGAAGGAGAGAGTAAGATGCTGAAAAGAACTAAGAAAAATGAAGAACGTCTCCGCAGACACGCTCGTGTCCGCAGAGTTGTCAGCGGAACTCCCGAGAGCCCTAGGCTGAACGTGTTCCGTTCCAACAAGCAGATTTATGCTCAGATTATTGATGATACAACAGGGAAAACACTCCTGGCTTCCAGCAGTCTTGAACTGAAGCTGGAAAATGGCGGAAATGTTGAAGCTGCCAAAAAGGTTGGCGAAGACATCGCTAAGAAGTGCCTCGCTGCTAATATCGAATCCGTACGTTTCGACCGTGGCGGTTACGTCTATCACGGAAGAGTCCAGGCTCTGGCAGATGCTGCTAGAGAAGCAGGACTGAAATTCTAAGGGGGAACAGATCATAATGGCAAACGAACGTAAAGCATTCAGGAGACCTCGCGAACCCAAAGAGTTCGATGATGTGGTAGTATCCATCAACCGTGTCAGCAAGACTGTAAAGGGCGGACGCAGAATGCGTTTCGCTGCTCTGGTTGTTATCGGCGACCATAAGGGCAGAGTCGGATTCGGTATGGGAAAAGCAGCTGAAGTACCTGATGCAATCAGAAAAGCTACAGAAGCTGCAAATAAAAATGTATTCCGTGTACAGCTGGTTGAAAACAACCGCACTGTACCGCATATGGCAATCGGCAAACATGGCGCAAGCTCAGTTCTTCTGAAGCCTGCTGCTCCTGGTACCGGAGTTATCGCCGGCGGTGCTGTCCGTTCCATTCTCGAACTGGCAGGCATCAACGATGTTCTCTCCAAGGTTATCGGAAGCCGTACAGCAGTCAATGTAGTTTATGCTACACTGGACGCTCTCAAGAGCATGCGTACAGTCAACGATGTTGCTAAACTGCGCGATCTGAAGGTCGCAGAAGTTCGATAAGGAGGCTAATTCATGAAGCTGAATGAAATGAAGGCAGCTGACGGCGCACGCTTTGTATCAAAGCGCATCGGCAGAGGCCAGGGCTCCGGTACAGGCAAAACTGCCGGAAAAGGTCATAAAGGCCAGAATGCCCGCAGCGGAGGCGGTGTTTCCATCGGATTTGAAGGCGGCCAGACACCTGCATATAAGAGATTCCCGAAGCGCGGATTCACAAACTTTACGCGTAAGGAATATGCAATTGTCAACGTCAAGGATCTGAACCGCTTCGAAGACGGTGTTACTGTCGATACAGAAGCTCTCAAGGCTGCCGGCCTTGTTAAAAAGGAACTTGATGGTGTCAAGATCCTCGGTGAAGGCGGTTTGGAAAAGAAACTGACTGTTAAGGCTGCAAAGTTTTCTAAAACTGCACTGAAAGCAATCGAAGAAGCAGGCGGAACAGCCGAGGTACTGTAATTATGATGCGCATGTTCGCCAGCATGTTCAAGAACAAGGAGATCCGCAATAAGATCTTCTTCACACTGCTCATGCTGCTGATCTATCGCATTGGTGCAGCGATCCCGGTACCTGGTGTTGACTCAGCGAAACTGTCAGCCCAGATCTCCGACAACTCCATCCTGGCTATGATGAATATGCTCGGAGGCGGAGCTTTCGAAAGAATGTCAGTATTCGCTCTCGGTGTTTCTCCGTACATTACTGCCAGCATTATTATCCAGCTGTTGAGCATGGATGTAATTCCCGCGCTGACTGAGATGACAAAATCCGGTCAGCAGGGAAGACAGCAGATGGACAAGATCACAAGATATCTTGGCTGCATACTGGCACTTGTACAGGCTTTCTCAATGACATACGGCTTTGATAAGCAGTATGCAATTCTCGAGAACTCCAGGTTCTCAACATATCTGTTCACTGCAACGATCCTGACAGCAGGCACGATGTTCCTGCTCTGGATCGGTGACAGGATCAGTATGAAAGGTATTGGCAACGGTATCTCATTCATTATCTTCGCAGGTATCGTTTCTAATATGCCGGCTAATTTCAGCCAGGTGTTCAATATAATGGTGGCAGGAACATCACAGGGTGCCGTATTCAACGGAGTCCTGATGTTCGCACTGTATGTACTGCTCTATCTGCTTGTAATCGTCGGCGTCGTCATCATGCAGCTCGCGGTCAGAAAGATTCCGATCCAGTATACCGGAAGCTCAAGCCGCGGTGCGAATGACATCACATATCTTCCGTTCAGAATCAATTCCGCATCTGTTATCCCGGTTATCTTCGCTTCTTCGATCATAACCGCTCCGCAGATCATCCTGAGTTTTGTAAACTACAGTGCTTATCAGAAGGTGAGCAACTTCCTCAGCCTTCAGAAGCCGTTCGGGCTCATTCTCTATGCAGTTCTGATCTTCCTGTTTACATTCTTCTATACGGATCTGCAGATCGATCCGGAGAAGGTTGCGGAAAACCTCGGAAAGTCCGGAGCTTATATTCCGGGTATCCGTCCTGGTACTGAAACAAAGACATACCTGAAAAAGGTCATCAACCGAATCACTGTTCTGGGTGCTACAGCTCTGGTAATCATTGCTGTTATCCCTTATCTGCTGCCTATGTTTACACCGCTCTCCACTTCCGTTTCGGTAGGAGGCACCGGTATCATCATCGTTGTCGGTGTAGCGATGGAAACGATTGCGCAGCTGAAGGGCCAGATGACTCAGAAGCAGTATCACGGATTCAGAAAATAAAAATGATAATTATGGAGGAGCAGTCATGAACATTCTGATCATGGGACCCGCTGGAGCGGGTAAAGGAACAATGTCGGAACGTATCGTAAAAGAATACGACATTCCGCACATCTCTACCGGCGACATGTTAAGAGAAAACGTTCGCAATGGCACAGAACTCGGTAAAGAAGCCAAGTCCTATATGGATGCCGGCAAGCTTGTACCCGATGGCGTCATCAATGCAATGGTTGAAAAGAGACTGCTCGAGCCTGATTGTCAGAAAGGCTATCTCCTCGACGGTTTCCCCCGTACACTTGTACAGGCAGAAGCATTCGGTGAAATAGCTAATAAGATCGGAAAACCGGTTGAAGTCGTAATCGCTCTTGAAGTAGGATTCGACGTACTGGTTGACCGTATTACAGGAAGACGTATCTGCCCGAACTGCGGTGCGATCTATCACATCAAAGGTCATCCGAGCAAGGTTGAAGGAATCTGTGATGAATGCGGCGGCAAACTGCAGCAGCGTAAAGACGACACAGTTGAAAAACTTCGCCAGCGCATGGATGAATATGAGAACAGCACAAAGCCTGTCATCGATTATTTTGACAAGCAGGGTGTTGTAGAAAGAATCGACGCAGGAAAACCTGCGGCAGAAGTCTTCGAAGATGTAAAAAAAGCTTTATCAAAGGTTGCATAATTGAGGGTGGTGCGAGTACAATAGTGAGTGCTCGCACCTATCCCCATGTTTGGGACTCATGCTGAAAAATGAGTCAGGGCAGCCAACATGGCACAGTGCTGTGCAGTCGGAATTACGGAACGGACATGAGATCTACGCTCACGTTGCTGGTAAAATCCGGATGCTCTACATCCGCATTTTACCAGGCCATAGGATCTCTGTGATAATTCCGTCTTGAACGAACACGTGGGCTTAAAAGCTACAGGAACAAGCAAAAGAATACCTGAGGACAGTGTAAGTCCGGGAGGCAGACAAAATGAAGGTAAGACCGTCAGTAAAACCTATTTGCGACAAATGCAGAATTATCAGACGCAGAGGCGTAGTAATGGTAATCTGCGAGAACCCTAAGCATAAGCAGAGACAGGGTTAATCAGGAGGAAGATTAAACTATGGCACGTATTGCTGGTGTGGATATTCCGAACAATAAACGTATCGTTGTATCCTTAACCTATATTTATGGTATTGGACCGACAACAGCTAAGCAGATTCTGAAAGAATGCGGAATCAGCGAAGACATCAGAACTAAAGATCTGACAGATGCACAGGAAACTGCAATTCGTCAGAAGGTTGATGAAATTAAGACAGAAGGCGATCTGCGTCGTGAACGCGCGCTGAATGTTAAGCGTCTGATGGAAATCGGATGCTACCGTGGACTTCGCCACAGAAGAGGACTCCCTGTACGCGGACAGCGTACACGTACAAATGCCCGTACACGTAAAGGACCTCGCCGTACTGTTGCGAACAAGAAGAAGTAATGGAGGGACATTTAAATGGCTAAGAACACAAAGAAAACTGTTGTGCGTAAAAAGAAAGTTAAGCGCAATATAGTCAAGGGTGTCGCTCACATCCATTCGACATTCAATAACACGATCGTTACGATCGCTGATGAAGCGGGAAATGTCATTTCCTGGAGCTCCGCTGGTGCACTGGGATACAAAGGCTCCCGTAAGTCAACACCGTATGTTGCTCAGCTTTGTGCTGAAGCAGCTGCTAAAGCCGCAGTCATGCAGGGCTTGAAGACAGTAGAAGTTAATGTTAAGGGACCCGGTCCGGGTCGTGAAGCTGCAGTCCGTTCACTGCAGACAGCCGGACTTGAGATTACAGCGATCAATGATGTAACTCCTATCCCTCATAACGGATGCCGTCCGCCGAAGAGACCGCGCGGTTAATCGAGAGAAGAGGAGGATTGATGCATGCAGAAATTTGAACGCGCCGATTTTGAAGTCAAAGAGTACGTGGAATCAGATAACTACGGAAAATTCGAACTTTCCCCGCTGGAGAGAGGTTTCGGAACTACAATCGGGAATGCGCTCCGCAGAGTCCTGCTGTCCTCCCTGCCGGGAGCCGCGGTATTCTCCATTAAAGTCGATGGTGTATATCACGAGTTCACAACGATTCCGGGTGTCCGTGAAGATGTATCAATGATCATCCTCCAGCTGAAACAGCTGATCATGAAGATCGAGGATGATGAAATCTATACCCTGCAGATTTCCGCAAAGGGACCCTGCACGGTGACAGCCAGTGATATTATCTGTCCTGCCCAGGTAGAGATTCTGAACAAGGATCTTGAGATTGCGCACCTTGAAAAGGATGCAACACTTGAAATGGAGCTGAAGGCTAAGAACGGCCGCGGCTACGTCGGAAGTGATGTGAATAAACAGGCCAATCAGGGTAATTCCCAGGGAATCGGAACTGTGTTTACAGATTCTATCTACACACCTGTACAGAGAGTATCCTATAACGTAGAACCGACACGTGTTGGTCAGGACGCAAAGTATGATGCTCTGACTATTGAAGTCTGGACAGATGGCTCGATCAATCCGCAGAAAGCAATTGCTATGTCTGCCAAGATCCTGATTGATCATCTCGATATTGTTGCGGGAATCAATGATGAAGTACTTGGAATGGAAGACGTTATCAATGAAGGCGGAACAGAAACGCCTAATAAGGGACGTCAGTTAATGATCGAAGATCTGGATCTGTCCGTCCGTTCTTACAACTGCCTGAAGCGCGCAGGTATTCAGACTGTTGATGAACTGACACAGAAGACCGAGGATGAGATGATGAGAGTTCGCAACCTCGGAAAGAAATCGTTAAAAGAGGTTAAGGACAAGCTCTCCGAACTCGGTATGGGCTTCAAGTCCTTCGACTAACAGGAGGAATGAACTATGTGGAACCGTAAATTCGGAAGAACTGCGGATCATCGTAAAGCAATGATGCGCAATCTGGCTACATCAGTAATTCTCTACGGCCGCGTAGAGACAACAGAAGCTAAAGCTAAGGATATGCGTTCTGTTGTAGATGAATTGATCACTCTCGGTAAAAAAGGTGATCTGGCTGCCCGTCGTCAGGCTGCAGCTTACATCAGAAATGTAGTAGCAGATGAAAAGACACAGCAGACAGTGCTGCAGAAGCTCTTTGATGAAGTAGCTCCGAAGTATAAGGATCGTAATGGTGGATATACACGTGTTGTTAAAACAGGTTTCCGCCACGGTGATTCTGCTCCGATGGCATTCATCGAACTGGTTTAATACAACTGCCGGTTTACTGAGAATATTGGTAAACCGGTTTTATTTTCGAGGAGATATATGACATATATTGAGAATGCAGTAACTAGTCAGCGTGATAAAGTGATCGTCAGAACAAGTCTGATCGGTATTGCCGCAAATATCATTCTGGCTGGGTTTAAAGCATTTGTAGGACTCGCTGCAGGGTCGATCGCTGTTGTACTTGACGCAGTCAACAACCTGAGTGATGCGTTGTCATCCGTGATAACGATCGTCGGTACGAAGCTGGCTTCCAAAAAACCGGATAAAAAGCATCCTTATGGTTACGGCAGGATCGAATATATCAGTGCAGCTATCATTTCAGCTATCGTTCTTTATGCAGGTATTACCTCGTTTGTGGAATCAGTCAAGAAGATCATTCACCCTGAAACGGCTGATTATACAACAGTTACACTGATCATCCTTGCGGCATCCGTTGTTGTAAAGCTTGTGCTTGGAAACTATGTAAAGCACATCGGTGAAAAGGTCAACAGCGGTTCACTTGTCGCATCTGGTGAAGATGCAAGAAACGATGCTGTTCTGTCATTGTCGGTACTCGGATCTGCTTTGGTCTACATGTTTGCGCATATCTCACTTGAAGCATATGTCGGACTTGTGATCGCAGTTATGATCATCAAGTCAGGCATTGAATTGTTGACGGACACTGTAGATGATATCCTTGGCAAACGTATCGATGTCGATCTGTCACGTGAGCTGAAACAGACGATCAGTGAAGATCCGCTTGCGCTTGGCGCATATGACCTGTTCCTGAACAGCTACGGACCGGATAATCTGCAGGGCTCTGTCCATGTAGAGGTAAATGATACGGTCAATGCAGATCAGATCGATGCAATGTCCCGCAGGATACAGCAGAATGTCCTGAAAAAGCATGGCGTCATTCTGACTGCGATCGGCATTTATTCTGTTAATACGACGAATGATGAGATTGCCGAACTCAGGACCAATGTAACAAGGATCGTTACTTCCCATGATGAAGTACTTCAGATCCATGGATTCCGTGCTAATACGGATCCGAAGCATATGACATTTGATATCGTGATCGATTATGCAGCTGACAGGATGGCTGTCCTGCATGATATTCAGGCTGAGATCGCAGACCGTTATCCGGAATGGGATACGTCGATCGTTCTGGATGACGATATCAGTGACTGATAGAAGATTTGAGCAGAACACAGGAATGAAAAGATTAATATCGCTATTGCTGGCATTGTGTCTTGCCGGGTGTGCTTCATCGGATCATGATCCGCAGAATACTGCAGAATCTGAGTCTGCTTCAGGCAAGCCGGCATATGAGACCAATGAGATCACAAATGAATATAACAATGTCTCCGGGAACCTGAAAGATGCGGATTCCTGGACGGCAGAAGTGCAGTGCACATATGACATGAGCCATCAGAACACTTCGATCAGCCATTATTATATGGACGGGATCATCGCTGCCCAGGATCTGAAGCAGGATCCCAAAGCACACCTCAGGCAGAACTACAGTTCTGAAGGTATGGATTCATCGTTGTCCGGCTGGTTTTATGGTGACCGTCTGTACATCACATACAACCAGGTTGATTATTATGATGACATGAAGTTCACTGATGTAGAAGATCTTATGCTTGTACCGCTGGAACCGGCTGATATTCCCGAAAAAGATATTGATTCAATTTCCCGGGAAATGGACGGCGGCAGGACGTCGTACAGAATACTGCTGACAGACAAAGGGGCAGAAAAATGGTTTACGGAACATTATGATTTCTACGGTGTCAAGGATGCTGACGGATTTGACATGAAAGAAGGCACGATCACCCAGGTGTTTGATGAAACCGGAAATATTGTTTCTGAAACAGCAGAATTCTCCTCATCGGTCAAAATACAGGAGATGGATGTTGATGTTCTTTATAACAGTTCCTGTGTATATTCTTCAGTCGGATCAACCAATATCGGTCTGACAGAACAGGTCAAGGCTGTGACCGGAGAATATGTTCATTATTCTGAGATCAACGTGGATGAGATCTCTGACTATGATACAGAAGCAGATTCCGCTGAATCAGATGTGATCGAGACGCTGAAAAAGAGACTGGTCTACAGGCTCGGTTATACGGAACAGGAGGACGGTACATATCTGGCTGAGTATAATGATGGTGAATCATACCGCTTTGACTTTAATAACAGTCTGTTCATCTATCTGAATCATACCAGCAGCTATGTATACAGCTGGAGGGGAGATACCGGCGGGTTCGGCACTACATGCAATTATGATTTCGCATCAGACACAGGAGGCAGTACATGTACTGAAGAAACGATCGAAATGATTCGGAAAGTACGTGATTTCCTGAAAATGGAACTGTATTACTGTGGATTAACTATGGACGACCTAACGACATATACAGGAGGAAACTGAACATGAGAGCAGTTATATCGACGGTCGGAAAAGACCGTCCGGGAATTCTTGCTTTTGTCGCAACATGCTGTGCGGAAAAGAATATCAATATCGTGGACGTTACACAGAAGGTTCTTCAGGATCTGTTTACGATGATCATGATCGTTGAGATCCCTGATGATATCGGTGATTTCAGTGAAGTCATTACTGAAATCGAGAATGCCGGAAAACAGGAAGGACTGCAGATACATGTAATGCACGAAGACATCTTCGATGCGATGCATACGGTATAACATATGGCAGTGATCAGAGAAAACAATATCCTTGAGACGATCCGCATGATCGATGAGGAATGCCTTGATATCCGTACGGTCACCATGGGCATTTCACTGCTGGATTGTGCAGATACTGACATTGATGAATCATGCCGGAAGATCAAGGAAAAGATCAGAACCAAGGCAAAAGATCTGGTAAAGACATGCCATGACATCTCAAAAGAATATGGTATTCCGATCGTAAACTGCAGGATCTCTGTAACGCCGATCGCACTGCTGGCATCGGTTTCCGGAGGAGACTGCAAAAAGTACGCGATCGCACTTGATGAAGCGGCCAAAGAAACAGGCGTGAATTTCATCGGCGGATATTCCGCACTAGTGCAAAAAGGCATTACTCCGGGAGATGAGCTCCTGATGAATTCTATTCCGGAAGCACTTGCCTGTACGGATCTCGTATGTTCTTCCGTCAATATCGGCAGTACGAAAGCAGGCATCAATATGGATGCTGTCAGAACAATGGGCAGGATCGTGCGTGAAGCTGCCGAACTGACAAAAGACAATAACTGTTTCGGTGCTGCAAAACTGGTCGTTTTCTGCAATGCAGTGGAAGACAATCCGTTCATGGCGGGAGCATTCCACGGCATTTCCGAGCCGGATTGTGTATTGAACGTCGGTGTCTCAGGTCCGGGAGTCGTCAGGGAAGCCGTCAGACAGGCTGGCCCTGCAGCTTCAATGAATGAGATCGCAGAGATCATCAAGAAAACAGCATTCAAGATCACGCGTATGGGTCAGCTGGTCGGAACAGAAGCCAGCCGCAGATTGGGGATCCCGTTCGGTATCGTGGATCTTTCCCTTGCGCCGACTCCGGCGGTAGGAGACTCTGTTGCCCGGATCCTGGAAGAGATCGGACTGGAACAGGTCGGCGGACCGGGAACGACCGCATGCCTGGCAATGCTGAATGATGCTGTGAAAAAGGGCGGCGTCATGGCCAGCTCCAGTGTCGGCGGACTTTCAGGCGCATTTATTCCTGTTTCCGAAGACAGGGGAATGATCGATGCGGCCGCAAACGGCACACTTTGTCTGGAAAAACTCGAGGCGATGACAGCTGTATGTTCTGTCGGCCTGGATATGATCGTTCTGCCGGATGATACATCTGCTGAAACGATTGCGGCGATCATTGCGGATGAAGCAGCGATCGGCATGATCAACAATAAAACAACAGCCTGCAGACTGATCCCTGCGATCGGCAAGCAGGCCGGTGATACGCTTGAATTCGGAGGACTGCTCGGATATGGTCCCGTTATGCCGGTCCGAAATGTCAGCCCGAAGGTCATGATCGAGCGCGGCGGCAGGATCCCTGCACCGATGCACAGCCTGAAAAACTGATGAGAAGTCTGAAAGATATCCATGATGAGGCCCGGGCTGACGGGATCCCCATCATGAAGGATGACGGCATTGAGTTCCTGAAACAGCTGCTGGCTGAGCATCCTGAGATCCAGAAGATACTGGAGATCGGAACAGCAGTCGGCTATTCCGCGATCCAGATGGCTTCAGTCAGAGAGGATATCGTCATTGACACGGTAGAGATCGATCCGGTATGTGCAGAAGAAGCTGTACGGAATATCGCTGATCAGCATTTATCGGACAGGATCTATGTTCATCATTGTGACGGTGCCGATTATGTAACGATGGCAGTCTATGATCTGATATTCATTGACGCCGCAAAATCACAGTATCAAAGATATCTGGAACACTTCATAGATAATTCCCATGAAGGAACGGTATTTGTGTTTGATAACCTGGCATTCCATGGAATCGTCGACAACAATGAGCTGTCACAGAACAGAAGTACAGTGCAGATGGCTCATAAGATCCTGAAGTTCAGAAATGATCTGCTGAAAGATGACCGCTTTGAAGCGGTATACTATCCGGATGCAGGCGACGGGATCGCGGTTGCAGTCAGAAAATCGTACGAGAGGCATTGATATGTCTCTCTTTT
>CAMOPG010000001.1:0-78446 GCA_946622165.1 uncultured Erysipelotrichaceae bacterium | reverse complement strand
TTTTTCAGCGTGTGTGCACAGGATCCGCCGCCCGGCATCCGGCAGCGGGGAACGAACACCGTTTTTTTATGCTCAGCAGGATTTTTCGAACAGATCTGAAAATGTAAAAAATGAAAATTTTGATTTTCTATTGTTAGCAATAGGCCTTGGTGGTATATTTGTGGTATCAAGTGTCTGAAAGTGGCGGAAAGTGGGGGACTTAGCACATGTTTATGGGTGAATACAGGCATAGCCTGGATGCCAAAAACAGATTGATCATTCCGGCAAAGTTCCGCGACGAGCTTGGCAGTACATTTGTTGTTACAAAAGGACTTGACGGCTGTCTCACGATCTATACAGAAGAACAGTGGGCAGTGATCGTCCAGCAGCTGGAGAAACTTCCTTCCACAAAAAAGGAAGTCAGACAATATGTCCGCTTCCTGCTGAGTAAAGCAACAGAGTGCGTCTTTGATTCACAGGGAAGAATACAGCTTCCTCAGGTACTGATCAAAGCAGCAGACATTGACAGGAAATGTGCGGTTATCGGAGCAGCTGACCACATCGAAATATGGTCCGAAGAGAAGTGGGATGCATATGACGAAGAGGCCGGTGAATCCTTCGAAAATGTGGCTGAAAGCCTGACGGAGTTCCTCAGATGATGGAACATCAGAGCGTCATGCTGCATGAAACGATCGATCTGCTGAATGTAAGACCCGACGGGATTTACATTGACGGAACGCTCGGAAGAGGAGGACACTCGGGACTGCTCGCTTCGAAACTGGAGCACGGACATCTCTACGGAATCGATCAGGATGATCAGGCACTGGCAGAATCCGCTGAAAGGCTGAAGGAATACAGTGACAGGATCACATTGATCAAAGGCAACTTCCGGGAAATGAAAGCGCTTTTAGAGCCATATGGTATCCATGAAGCAGACGGTATCATGATGGATCTGGGTGTCAGCTCACCGCAGTTCGATGATCCTGCAAGGGGATTCAGCTACAGATTTGATTCCCGCCTTGATATGCGGATGGATCAGACACAGAAACTCGATGCATGGACAGTCGTCAATACGTACAGTGCAAAAGAGTTATCCGATATTCTCTTCCGTTACGGAGAAGAACGAAATGCAGGACGCATCGCCAATGCGATCGTCAAAGCAAGAGAACACGGACCGGTCAACACAACATTCGAACTGAACGATATTATCCGTTCGGCTCTGCCGGACAAGATCCTTCGCAAAAAAGGACATCCTGCGAAGCAGACATACCAGGCACTCAGGATTGAGGTCAACGATGAATTGTCCTCACTGAAGTCAGGATTACAGGATGCTGTGGATATGCTTGCCCCTGGCGGCAGACTCGCAGTCATCACATTCCACTCGCTGGAAGACCGTATGGTCAAAAGCCTGTTCAAAGAATTGACTTCTGCTCCATTTGTGGAACCGAAAATTCCTGTTAAGGCTTCACAGATGGAGCAGGCCTCCTTTACCGCAGTGACCAGAAAAGCAGTCACAGCATCGGAAGAGGAACTGAACGTCAACCACAGATCGCACAGCGCGAAACTCAGAGTGATAGAAAGAAACAAAAAGGGGTAGGGGAAATGACAAAACAAGCAAAGAAAAAGAACAAAAAGGGCGTAAAACTCGTTAATTTTACAGCAGTATTTTTTATCATCTCATGCACATTGTTCCTTGCAAGTTCATTATTTCTGCGTTCATACAACAATGCTCTGAGTACACAGAAACAGGCTGTAGAAGCTAAGATCACGGAGATCCAGCTCGCCAATGCCGCTGCCAAAGTAGAGATCCAGACACTTTCAACAAGAGAACGGATCGATACGATCGCTTCAGACAACGGATTGAAACTGCATCAGGACAACATTATCACGATTACTACTTCTCAGGACAACGGAGAATAGTATGAGAAAGCGGGTCAGAATTGTCCGCATCCTGTTCCTCATGACATTAGCGGTAATGTTATTGCTTGCCTCTAATGTTTTTTTGGTGTCTATCCGCAAAGTGCATCTCCGTTCCGGAACAGATCTGAGTGCATACGCAGACAGCGCCAATACAGTTCACGAAACACTGAAAGCCACACGCGGCAATATTTATGACCGCAACGGAACGGTCATCGCTCAGGACAGGCAGACATACAACATCGTATGCATTCTTTCGCCTGACCGTCCGACAGTCAACAATAAGATCGTATATGTACAGGATGTAGAAGGTACAGCAAGAGCTTTGTCGAAGATTCTTGATGCGGACTACGATACATTATTCGGCTATCTGAATCAGTACAATACAAACGGCTTATGGCAGACAGAACTTGGTCCTGCCGGCCGAAATCTTTCCAAAGCAACCATGGAAAAGATCCAGGACCTCGGTCTGCCCGGAATAGAATTCACAGATTCCATTCAGCGTGTTTACCCGCTCGGCTCATTCGCATCCAATCTGATCGGCTTTGCCCAGTCAGATGAAAACGGAACGACCGTCGGCAAAATGGGCACGGAACTGTACCTTGACAGCTATCTTTCCGGTATTGACGGAAGCAGAACATATCAGGCAGACTCCAACGGCTATATTCTGCCGGGCATGAAAGAAGAGATCGTCAGTGCGGTAAACGGCTATGATGTCTATCTCACGATCGATCAGGAACTGCAGGAGGCTCTGGAAGATGCCTTTGAAAAGACAACAGAACGGTTTGATCCGCTCCGTATCTGGGGTTCCGTCATGGACCTGGATACAGGCAAGATCCTTGCATGGGGACAGTCTCCGTCCTTTGATCCGAACCTCATGGATATCGCAGACTACAACAACTACGGCACACAGCTTCCGTACGAGCCTGGTTCTACATTAAAGTCATTCACCTGGGCTGCAGCGGTCGACTACGGCGTTTATGACGGCGACGCACTGGTATACGGCGGCCCGTACTGCTACATATCAGATGAAAACAACAACCCGCTCAGAGTTCAGGAAAGCAGATCCTGCATTTACAATGCCGGACGTGTAAACTACGGTATGACGACGTATGACCACGGAATGATCTATTCCGCCAATACGATCGCACTGGAGATCCAGAACAGTCTGATCACACCGCAGATCCACCTCGACTATCTGAAGAAATTCGGTTTCTTCCAGCCCGTCAACAGCGACGGTCTGCCCGAGGAATCCGGCATTCTGAATTTCACATATGCAGCTGACCGCGCTTCACTGTCCTACGGGCAGGGTTCAACCGTAACCATGCTGCAGCTGATGCAGGCATACTCCGCACTGTTCACAGACGGAACGATGAAGAAGCCGTATTATGTCGAATCGATCCGTGACCCGTATGATTCAAGCCATGTGATCTACCAGGCAGAAACAAGGATCACCGGACAGCCGATCACTGAAGAAAGCGCAAAAGAAATGCAGAAGATCATGTGGAAGGTCGTCAACGATGACGAAGGTACTGCAAGATGGTACAGGATCCCTGACTGCGAACTCATGGGAAAGACAGGTACTACCCAGGTTGCGATCAACGGAAGCTACGCATCAGGATATACGATCGTATCCCTGATGTGCGCACTTCCTGCAGATGATCCGCAGGTTATGGTTTACTATGCATTCGAAGCGGCGTATAATCCGAGCGCACACTATTATTCTCAGGCGCAGCAGGATCTGCTCAGAACCGTTGCACTGAAGATAGGCGTCACACAGCCTGAAGCAGAACAGCCGGCAGAAGAACCGGTCGAAGAAACGGAAGAGCCGGTGATCACAGAGATCGTCACAAATGAAATGCCGAATGTGATCAATCACTCTCTGGCATACGCTCACGAGAAACTTGACTGGCTGAATACAGATCTGATCGTACTCGGTGCAGGAGATACCGTGATCGATCAATATCCGAAAAGCACAGCAATGGTCGCAACAGGACAGAAGGTATTCCTGCTGACCGATACAAACAGCTTCATCATGCCGGACATGACAGGATGGACAAGGAAAGACGTGACCGCACTATGGAGCGTTACGGAATTCGGCGTACGAATGTCGGGCGAAGGCAGGGTAACAAGCCAGTCGATCCCGCCGGGGACGATGGTCACAAGAGGAACAGATATCGAAGTAATATTCGAATAAAGGGGTGGAAGATATGGCAGTTGAAATTCTGATCGCATTTGTAATAAGTCTGGCAGCTGTTGTATATCTGATGCCGAAGTGGATCAGCTATCTGAAGATACTGAGTTTCAATCAGAATGTCAGCGAATACAGTCTGCAGGAATATAAGGAAAAAGCAAAGACGCCGATCATGGGCGGCGTGCTGTTCATTGTAGTGCCGGTGATCGTAACGATCGTCGAAACACTGCTGCTGCATCACTTCCGTGTCGATACAGCGATCATACTGATCGTATTTGCCGGCTACGGACTGATCGGATTTATCGATGACTATCTGATCGTCGTTAAGAAAAACAACGACGGTCTCAAGCCTGGTCTGAAATTCCTGATGCAGCTGGCACTGGCAGCCATATTCTTCTGGCTTTACAGAAGTCATGCTGTGCTGGATGTCAGGATCCCGTTCCTGAACAAAACAGTATACTTCGGCGCACTGTACAGTGTGCTGATCCTGTTCATGTTCACCGGCGCAAGCAATGCCGTCAATCTGACCGACGGCATGGACGGACTGGCTGCAGGCTGCACGGTATTCGCACTGATCCCGTATCTGGTATTCGGAATCATGCAGGGAAACCATGGTGCGGTCATATTCATTGCTTCACTGCTCGGCGCGCTGTTCGGCTATCTGAAGTACAATATCAAGCCTGCTAAGATCTTCATGGGTGATACAGGTTCCCTGGCACTGGGAGCTGCACTGGCAGCCATTGCCATGGTCGAAAAACAGGAACTGACACTGATCCTGGCCGGCGGCGTATTCGTGATCGAAACACTGTGTGTCCTCATACAGCAGATATCCGTCAGAACGATACACAAAAAAGTCTTCATTTATACACCGATCCATTATGCATTTGTTCTGAAGGGCATGAAGGAGAACCAGGTAGTACATATGCTGTGGGCATGTGCTGCAGTATTTGCTGTACTGGGATTGATCACAGGTCTGGCATAATACAGACTGTTCCATCAAATATCAATGAAATAACAGAGATAGAAATATTTCTGTTATTTTTTTGTGGAACCGCCACTGAAGGTACCGTATATATAAGTGAATGACAAAAGTCATATTGCTAAGACACATAAAGGAGGCGCACATATGGATCAGGCACGCTGTTTCAAAAACATCTGTACATAATAGTGCTTCACAAGCTGAAAGGATCATCAGAATATCCGGTCTGCTGCAGAAAGCCAATGAAGCATAACGGATTCCGATGGTTTTTCATAAATTTGTCCCGCCATTGAATTCCCGACCGAAGAGTACCCAACGCAATTGAATGCATTGCATTCACGATTTAAAAAACACAGAGTTCAGCATATTCAAATCAGGTGACCAATCGGACTGATCATACGGTAAGTTCATATCGGAATCGGTCAGTCTCAGAATCTCAAGCCTGCGGAGACAGCTATGTCGGAGTATTGCACGCAATGCAAGTTATCTGTCGATGAAGCAGGAAAAGAAATTATGCGGGGATGTGTTGGATCACAGCCTGTGAAAGAGGTTTTCCGCAAATATTTCTTGCATACATCCTCTTTCTCATTGCTTTTACGGTTTGTTTGCGTTAAGATTCATACAAAGCTTTGATCAGGACACGTTTCCCTGATTGTTTCTGCCCAGAGAACAGACGGCCGGTGCGAGTCTGTCAGAACGTTTCGGAAATACTACCTGTGAGCCGCACCCGAAAGGGAAAGCCGTAATCCGCGTTAAGGAACAGAGGCAGCGTATGCTGTGAATAAAGGTGGTACCACGGTCTTCGTCCTTTGGCGGGACTTTTTTCTTTATACTAGGGAGGAATGGAAATATGAGAGACTTTTTAAACGAAGAAGAACTGCACATGTTGAATCACTCCTGCGCCCATGTCATGGCTCAGGCAGTGAAGCATCTCTGGCCGCAGGCTAAGTTCTGGGTCGGACCGGTCGTCGAAGAGGGATTCTATTATGATATGGATCTCGGCGATGTAACCCTGAATGATGCTGATCTTGAAAAGATCGAAAAAGAAATGAAGAAGGTCTGCAAAGACGGCAAGAAGATCGTCAGACACGAAATTTCAAAAGAAGAAGCGCTTGCACAGTTTGCGGATGACCCTTACAAAGTTGACCTGATCAACCGTATGGAAGACGGCGTGCAGATCTCCATGTACACACAGGGTGATTTCACGGATCTTTGCCGCGGACCTCACGTAGATAATACAAAGCTCTGCAGAAACTTTAAGCTGATCAAGCATTCCGGTGCTTACTGGAAGGGTGACAAAAACAACAAGGTTCTGCAGCGTGTATACGGTGTATGCTTCCCGACAGCTGAAGAACTGGAAGAATATCTCCAGTTCCTTGAAGACGCAAAACAGAGAGACCACAGAAAGCTCGGCAAAGAACTGCAGATGTTTATGTTCTCCGATACAGTCGGCAGCGGACTTCCGATGTGGCTGCCCAACGGCTTCACTGTCAGACGCCTGCTCTCCGATTACATCATGGACAAAGAACTGCAGCAGGGATATGTGCATGTCATGACACCGTCAGTCGTATCCACAAAGCTCTATAAGATCTCCGGACACCTTGCACATTACAAGGATGATATGTTCCCGATCATGGAACGCGACAATGAAGAATTCTGCCTGCGTCCTATGAACTGCCCTGAACATATGATCATGTACAGAAGCAAACTTCATTCCTACCGTGATCTGCCGGTACGCATTGCCGAGATCGCAAATGACTTCCGCTTCGAAGCAAGCGGCGCTCTGACAGGTATCGAGCGTTCCCGCGCATTTACGCAGAATGACTCCCATATCTTCTGCCGTCCCGACCAGATCGCAGATGAGATCAAGAATGTCACAAAGCTGATCCTTGATGTATATCATGACTTCGGCTTCGGTGAATACCAGTTCCGTCTCTCACTGAGAGATCCCGAAAACACAGAAAAGTATTTCGGAAACGATGAACTGTGGGAAAAGAGTGAAGCACAGCTCAGAGAAGTCCTGAAGGAAATGGGTGTTCCGTTCTATGAAGCGCTCGGTGAAGCCGCATTCTACGGACCGAAGATCGACGTGCAGGTCAAGAGCGCGATCGGACATGACGTTACGCTGTCCACGATCCAGCTTGACTACCAGCTGCCTGAAAGATTTGAACTGGAATATGTCGACAGTGACGGACAGAAGAAGCGTCCCGTTGTTATCCACAGAGCGATCCTCGGATCCATTGACCGTTTCGTTGCCTTCCTGCTGGAAGAAACAAAGGGCATCTTCCCGACATGGCTCGCTCCGACACAGGTCCATCTGATCCCTGTCAGCATTGAAGCACATGACGACTATGCACAGAAAGTCGCACTGGACCTCAGAAAAGCAGGATTCCGTGTGCACAATGACAACAGAAACGAAAAACTCGGCTACCGTATCAGAGAAGCACAGACAAACAAGATCCCGTATTCCCTGGTGCTCGGTGACAAAGAAAAGGAAAACAACACTGTCACTTACCGCAAATACGGAGAAAAAGAACAGATCACGGTAACAGAAGACGAATTCATCGCACTCCTGAAAGGAATCTGTGAAAATCATTCACTGTAATTGTGGAAAAGTGCTTCAGGAATTTGTATTGGAAAAGCGATGATTCTGCTATAATATACAAGTTACCGGGAGAAAAAGATGGGAAGCGAGCGTTTTAATGTGAATCACATTCAGGTGCAGATGGCAATGGTGATCAAACTGCAGTCCCTGCAGAGAGACGGTCTGCCTGCATTGACGTATCGCAATCTGGAAGAGTATATCTGCAGAAATCTCTGGGCTGATAAAACGCCTAGGTCTCTGCATGTTGCCGTGAACGATGTCCTGTCTGTCAAAGCGGAGGATATCGTCCGTTTCCTGGCTAAGGAAGCTGCGGCGGCTCGCGGCAGCAGTCTGGAAGAATTCTCAGACGTAATTGGAGGAAAGTAGTATCAATGGAAACAAATAAGAAAAAGGGAGGGCTGACCGGCATTTACGCTGTGGCTGCGGTAATTGCGATTCTCATCGCATCCACATTCTCAATGATCAGAAACAGCCTGAATCTCGGCCTTGACCTGCAGGGCGGATTCGAAATCTTGTATCAGGTTTCGCCGTTGAACGAAAATCAGGATCTGGATATGACTGCTGTCATCAACAGCATCCAGAAGAGAGTAGACGTTCTCGGCGTCAACGAACCGGAAATTACGGTTGAAGGTACTGACCGTGTCAGAGTACAGCTGGCTGGTGTTGCCGATCAGGAAACAGCACGTGAGATGCTCGGCACAACAGCTAACCTGACATTCCGTGATATCAATGACGAACTTCTGTCCGACTCATCGATCGTACAGGAAGGCGGCGCTTCACTGGCTTACCAGGACGGCAGACCGATCGTATCCCTGAAGATCGCTGATGCGTCAAAGTTCGGCGAGATCACATCAAAAGTCTCTTCCATGACAAACGGTGAAAACATCATGATCATCTGGCTTGACTGGGAAGAAGGCGACACATACAAAGCAGAACTTCAGAAGTCGATCCAGGGTGAAGAACCCAAGTACATCAGTGCCGCAAGCGTCAGAAACGAGATCAGCGGCGACTGCATCATTCAGGGCAACTTCACGGAAGCAGAAGCCAGAACACTGGCAAACCTGATCAATTCAGGCTCTCTGCCCGTAAAGATGACTGAGATCAGCTCCAACGTTGTCTCCGCTCAGTACGGCAGCGACGCACTGCGCACGACCGCACTGGCAGGTCTGCTCGGTGTCCTTGCAGTTATCTGCTTTATGATCTATCAGTACAGGGTACCCGGAATCATCGCCGGAATCATGCTGCTGGCATATATCTGGGCGATCTTCGGAACATACGCTCTGATGGGTGCTGTATTCACACTGCCCGGCATCGGCGCTCTCGTGCTTGGTGTCGGTATGACAGTTGACGCAAACATCATCACCTATGAACGCATCCGTCAGGAACTTTATAAAGGCAGATCCGTACGTTCCGCAGCAGCGGAAGGTCAGAAGCTGTCCTTCACATCCATCCTTGATGCACAGCTGACAACATTGATCGCCGGACTGATCATGTACTGGTTCGGAAACGGCGTTGTAAAAGGCTTTGCAACAATGCTGGTCATCACTGTCATCATGACGCTGGTCGTCAACGTAGCACTGTCCAGATGGCTGCTGAATATGTTCATCAATTCCGGCGTGGCTGACAACAAACCGACATGGTTCGGCGTCAAACCGGAACAGATCCCGAATCTCGCAAAAGGCGAAGAGCAGTTCTATTACGGCTTCAAGAGACAGGATTTCCTCGGCAAATCCAAGTATCTGATCCGTACATCACTGATCATCTTCGTAGCAGCTGTCGCATTGTCTATCTTCAACGCTGCCAGCGGCAAAGGCCTGATGAACCTCGGCATTGACTTCGCTTCAGGTACCAAACTGACAGTGACCAGCGAAAATGCGATCACAGTCGATGAAGTCCGCACTGAAATGGAAGCGATGGGCTATAACTCATTCACATATCAGTCTGCAGGCGATACATCAGTTTATGCGACAACAAAAGAATCACTGACAACAGATCAGCTGAGCGAGATCAAAGATACATTCATTGAGCTCTACGGCCAGGAACCCGGCGACAACGTTGTTACACCGGTCGTAGGCAAGGAACTTGTTCAGAATGCGATCATCCTGACACTGGTTGCCTGGATCGCAATGCTTGCATACATCGCATTCCGCTACGAATGGGATTACGCACTCGGATGCCTGATCGCTCTGGTACATGACGTATTCATGGTCCTGAGTGTATTCGCAATCCTGCGTCTGGAAGTCAACACCGAACTGATCTCAGTCCTGCTGACGATCATCGGTTACTCGATCAACAACTCGATCGTTGTATTCGACAGAGTCCGTTCAACAGTGAAAGATTCTGATCACCTCAGCGAAAAGAAGTACAGCGACATTGTCAACGAAGCGCTCAACAGCACATTCAGAATGTCGATCTTCTCATCCATCTCAACATTGCTGCCGGTCATCTTCCTGCTTGTACTGGGAAGCAGATCGATCTTCACATTCAACTTTGCAATGCTGGTCGGTATGATCGCAGGTACGTTCTCCTCACTGTTTGTCGCTCCGGCTGTATGGTGGTACATCCGTACGCACTACACGCCGAAAGCTAAGGCTAAGCCCAAGAAAAAGGCTGAAAAAGAACAGCTTGACGAGTATACGTTCAAAGGAATCAACGCTTAATATTAAGAGCGGCCGGAAACGGCCGCTCATTGTTTAGAGGTATCTATTATGACTGAGATCAAAGCTGTACTGTTTGACTGCGACGGACTGATGTTCGATACGGAACGCATCTCACAGCAGATGTGGACCGATGAGGCAGAACAGTGCGGAGTAACTCTTCCGCCGGATTTCTTTGTCAGGATCACCGGAGGATCAAGTGACGAAGACCGTGCATACATCCATTCAATTCCCGGATTCGACAAACTGTTCAGTGTCCGCTCACGCAGGCGCTTTGACAATGAATACTGGAAACAGTACGCGCCGGATGGCCTGAATAAACCTGGACTGACAGAACTGTTTGCCTGGCTGAATGAACATGGCTACAAGATCGCAATCTGTTCTTCCAGCAGAAGAACTTATGTTGAAACACTGATTTCAACGGTAACAGGCGGTCTGAAATATGACGAGATCATATGCGGGGATATGGTCACAAAAACCAAGCCGGATCCTGAGATATTCCTGACGGCAGCCGGAAAGCTCGGAATCAGTCCCGAGCACTGTCTGGTGCTGGAAGACAGCAGACAGGGGATCTTTGCGGCTGATGCCGCAGGCATGCATTCCTGCTTCATTCAGGACACGATCATACCGGATGAAGCAATGCGTGCAAAAATACAGAATGAAAGGCATGACCTGAAAGAAGTGATCGATCTTCTGGAAGAGTGGAACAGACAGTGCTGAAATGCTGTATACTTTTGGTGACAGACAACATACATGAAAAGAGTGTGACATATGGACTACAACGACCTGAGACTCCAGCATCCGGTTTTCTATTATCATGATTATGAAATCATAGAAGAAGAACATGAGATACAGGTGAGATTTGATTTTGAGATCGGATCCCTGTCCCATTTCAATCCCTCGTTCCTGATCCAGAAGCCGGAAGGCACTGACGGTGCCGCGGAACTGGAGCTGTTCAGGGAAGCTGCTTTTTCGCTTGGTCTTGCAGAGCTCGTCAGCTATTGGAAACTGACATGCGCGCCTGTGGTGATCGTTGAAGCAGGTCATCTGGATGAAGCACAGATCAGATGGTGGAAAAAACTGTATTTCAACGGACTCCGTGATTTTTTCCGGACCAACAGCATCACTGCGGATCCGGAAGGGTTTATGGACCTGAGATCGGCCGGCAGAAATATCGGAGGCAGACCCGACGCGCGCACATACCACGGAAACCTGATCCCGGTCGGAGGCGGAAGGGATTCCTTTGTATCCCTGGAAGTCCTGTCTTCCATGAAACAGGAAAACCATGCCTTTGTCATCAATCATGTCATGTCAGCTATACACAGCGCTGAAGCCGCCGGATACCGGGGCAGCAGGCTGATCGTTGCCGAACGGACACTCGATGCCAGAATGCTTGACTTCAACAAGCAGGGCTATCTGAACGGAACGACACCCTTCAACGCGCTCACCGCATTCGCAGCCTATCTGACGGCTGTTGTCTACGGCAAGAAATATATCTGCCTTTCGATCGAAGCAGGCAGCGAAGAAGATGACGATGACGCACTGGGCCAGATGTATGCCAAAACCTTTGGTTTTGAGAAAGACTTCCACGCCTACACAGAGACGTATCTGAGCCGCGATATCATGTGCTTCTCCTTGCTGAGACCGTTAAGCGAGCTTCAGATCACAGGGATCTTCTGCAATTACCGGCAGTACCACAGGGTGTTCCGTTCCTGCAACGTCGGCTCCAAGACCGAGACATGGTGCACGCACTGCGGCAGATGTCTGTATGTCGGAGTCATGCTGTCGGCATTCCTGGACGATGCACAGCTGAACGCGGTCTTCGGAAGGGATATGCTGAATGATCCCGGAATGCTGGATCTTTTTGAACAGCTGACAGGCATGAACGAACCCGTTATGCAATCCTCTGCAGGTACTTCGAGAGAAGAGATCAATACTGCTGTATGCATGTCCGTAAAGGCTCATCTGAAGGCAGGAAAGGAGCTTCCGCTGCTGTACCGCCAATATGCTTCGACACCGAATTATGAATACTACCGTGACCGTACCGGGCTCCTGAATGCATGGAATGATGACAACCTCGTGCCGGAAGAATACCGGAAACTGGTCAGAGAAAAACTGGAGGAGATCCATTATGAATCTGAAAACATGGACAGATGAATTCGCAGGACGCAGAATCCTGATCTGGGGATACGGCAGGGAAGGAAAGTCCACCTATGAATGGATCCGCCATCTGTGCCCGGATCTGCCGCTTGATATCACGGATGGAGGAAAAGGGCTGGATGACGCACGCAGATCGACTGTCAATACAAGGTGCATCCGTGAGGATGAGACTGACTTCGGCAGCTATGATCTGATCATGAAATCACCGGGTATCGTACTGAAGCCCGGAATGGGAACGGAACATATCTGCTCACAGACAGAACTGTTTCTCAAACATCTGGGAGACCGTACGATCGGCATTACCGGCACCAAAGGCAAATCAACGACGACATCGCTGATCGCAGCTGCCCTGGCAAAAAAGTACCGTGTGCATCTGGTCGGCAACATCGGCATTCCGTGCTTCAACGCGCTGTATGATTTCGGTGATGAGGACCTTGCTGTATTCGAAATATCCTGCCACCAGCTGGAATATACCGAATACTCCCCGCATATAGCGGTCTATCTGAACCTTTTCCAGGAACATCTTGATCACTACGGAAGTTTTGAAGCATACGGAGAAGCGAAAAATCACATTTACCGGTACCAGAAACCGGGGGATATCGTGATGCTGGGCGATATGCTGGAACAGCAGAAGAAGGAATGCCCGAATGCATTGATCATCGGAAAGGATATCTATGCCGATGGAAATATCCTGCATGCAGAAAATGCTTCAGTGGAAGTGAAGGAAACAAAACTGATCGGCGCTCATAACTATACCAATCTGGCAGTAGCCTATGAAACTGCACATAACCTGTACGGAGTTTCAGATGCGGACTTCCTGGAAGCCGTCAGGGATTTTGAACCGCTGGCTCACAGACTGCAGGATCTCGGTGTGCACAAAGGGATCAGATTCGTTGATGATTCGATCTCAACGATCGGTCAGGCATGCATCAAAGCGCTGGAATCACTGCCTCTGACAGACAGTGTTCTGATCGGCGGAATGGACCGCGGGATCGATTACACAGATCTGCGCGAATACCTGGCTGAGCGCAAAGACCTGCACGTGATCTTCATGTACGCTTCAGGCAGAAGGGTCTATGAAGAAATGCAGGCAGAACATACGGTACATGAACATATGTACTATGCAGAAGACCTGAAGGAAGCTGTCAGAAAGGCTTACGAGGTCACATCAGAAGGCCATATCTGCCTGCTGTCACCGGCCGCAAGCAGCTATGATCATTTCAAAAACTTCGAAGAACGTGGAGATATTTTCAGAAAGCTGGCGTTTGAGTTATGACGAAAAAAATACTGAACATAGACAGCAGTGAATTGGAAAAGAAGTACGGTATCTCATCTCCTGCCGCAAAGCTGATCTGTGCAGCAGGACTGAATGATGAACAGATCAAAGATCTCCTGTCACATGATACAGATATCCTGACCTCACATAGTGAATGTGTCAGAAAGTGCTGCGAGATCCTGATGGAATGCAGGAAAAACAATACAAAAGTATTTGTCGGCGGTGATTATGATGCGGACGGCATCACATCTACCGCGATCATGAAGGATATTCTGGACAGGCTCGGCATTGAAAACGGATATTACATCCCGGACCGTTTCAAAGAAGGCTATGGACTGAAGCCGGAAACAGTAGAACTTGCCGTAAGCAAAGGATATGGTCTGATCATAACGGTCGACAACGGCGTCAGTGCTTTTGAGGCGGTCGAAAAATGCCATGAACTCGGCGTGCCCGTGATCGTCACAGATCACCACAGGATCGAACAGGAGGTCAAGGCCGACCTCGTCGTTCATCCGGATTATATGGAAGCTGAATTCGCATATCTCTCCGGGGCAGGGGTAGTACTGCAGATCTCAAGAAACCTGTTCGGTGAAGTGGACAGGCATACCGCATTATGCGCCATTGCACTGCTTGGCGACGTCATGCCGCTATGGCGTCAGACGCGCCGTATCGTGCGGAAGGGACTGGACCTGCTGAATCAGGGTATACTGCCCTCAGTCAGCGCAATGCTGTACAACGGATCCTATGTAACGCGCTCAAGCGTGATATTCCAGATCGTGCCGAAACTCAACAGTGTCGGACGCATGAATGACATGTCGAATGTCAATACGCTCGTACCGTTTCTGCTGAGCACAAACCAGCAGCAGATCGACAGCTATGTCCGCCAGCTGGACAATGTCAATCAGACCAGAAAGAACCTTTCCGCGGTCATGACAAGACAGTGCGAGGATATGCTGGATGATGACATGATGCCTGTATTGTTCCGTGAAGACTTCCACGAAGGCATCTGCGGTCTGGCGGCAGGAAAGATCGCCAACAAAGAACACAGACCGGTGCTCGTCATGGCAAAAAGCGGGGACATGATCAAAGGAAGCGGACGCTCCGTACCCGGATTCGACATGTTTGAATTCTTCTCTGACTTTGAGGAACTGGAGAGCTTCGGGGGACACGAACAGGCTGTCGGACTTTCCGTCAGGGAAGAATCGTTTGATTCATTCCGCAGACATGTTCAGGAAAAAATGGCCGCTGCCGGCTTCGTATTCCGGGAACAGGAAGAAACTGCCATCCGGATCGGCTCTGACGATATGACACTGGAAAACATCCTCGATGTGGAAGCGCTCGAACCGCTTCCGAAAGAACTCGGAGACGCGCTGTTTGCGATCGAAGATCTGGTCGTGCGTGATATTTATGAATCACCGAAGATCACACGCTATCATTTCCTGAATCAGAGCGGCGGATTTGACGGACTCCTGTTTGCGTCGGTATCTCCTGCAATCAGCCAGCCTCACTGTATCTTCGGCCGTCTTTCTGTAAACAGATGGAAAACAAATGTCATTCCGCAGATTGAAATTACCGATCTTCTGTAAACAAAAATATAAAAAAGTGTATAATACTTTTATTCATTCGTTCTTAAAAAGGAGGAACATATGTCTCTCGATCTTACACAGTATATCGCTTCAATCAAAGATTTCCCGACAGAAGGAATCATGTTCCGTGATGTTACGCCGATTGTAGACAATCCTGAAGCATATCACGAAGCGGTCCGTTTGATCGCTGATTATGCAAGAGAAAGAAAAGCAGACCTGATCTGCGGACCCGAAAGCCGCGGCTTTGTATTCGGCTGTCCTGTTGCCTACGAACTCGGACTCGGTTTTGCTATGGTCAGAAAACCCGGCAAGCTTCCGAGAGAGACAGTTTCCTGCAAATACGATCTCGAGTACGGTTCAAACGAACTGTTCATGCATAAGGATTCCGTCAAGCCCGGACAGCGTGTAGTAGTCGTAGACGACCTGCTCGCTACCGGCGGTACAGCAATGGCTACAGCCAAAATGATCGAAGAACTCGGCGGCGTTGTAGCTGGTTTTGCATTCATCATTGAACTGGAAGGTCTGCCCGGCAGGGAGAACCTGAAAGACTATGATGTATTCGCTGCAACGGTGATGACAGACAAGTAACAAATGTCCTGAACCGGAGAGCGATCTCCGGTTTTTTCTGAACTGCATAAAGGAAGGAGGGGTGCTCAGTGGCTGCACATAAATCAATGACGCGTGACGATGTCATGAACGAAGTCGGCAAATACATAACAAATCCGGAAAGTATCGCACTGGTCACAAAAGCGGCTGACTATGCCTATGAGCATCACGCAGGGCAGTTCCGCAAGAGCGGCGAACCTTATACGATCCATCTGGACAACGTGGCATATATTCTTGCAGAATTACGCTGCGGACCGAAAACGGTCGCAGCCGGTTTTCTGCATGACACGATCGAAGATACGGGCATCACAAAAGAGGAGCTCCAGGAAGAATTCGATGAAGAGATCGCCGACCTGGTAGAAGCGGTCACCAAGATCGGTGCCCTGAAGTTCCGTGATAAAAACGATCCGGAATATCAGGCAGCCAATCACCGCAAGATCTTCATCGCAATGGCAAAGGACGTCCGCGTCATTCTGATCAAGCTGGCTGACCGTCTGCACAATATGAGAACACTTGAATTCCAGCCGGCTGCTTCACAGAAGCGCATTTCACAGGAAACACTGGATGTGTATGCGCCGATCGCGCACCGTCTTGGTATCAGTGCCATCAAAAACGAACTGGAAGATCTCTGCTTCCTGTATCTGAATCCCGATGAATATCATCGCATTGCGCATCTCGTAGAAGCCAAGAAAGCTGAACGTGATGAAAGCGTGCAGCGCATGATCTCGGATATCACAAAGCTTCTGACAGAACACAATCTTGAGTTCCGCATATTCGGAAGATCCAAGCATCTGTATTCGATCTATCACAAGATGGTATCCAAGCAGAAGCGGTTTGATGAGATCCTGGACCTGCTTGCGATCAGGATCGTTACCAAAACAGAACTCAACTGCTATGAGATCCTCGGATATATCCATGCGACGTATCCGCCGATCCAGGGCAGACTGAAAGATTATATTGCAGTACCGAAACAGAACATGTACCAGTCGATCCACACCACGATCATCGGCGTCAACGGAAAGATCTTTGAAGTACAGATCCGTACAGAAGACATGGACGCTGTCGCTGAAAGGGGTGTTGCCGCACACTGGAGATACAAGGAAGGAAACCGGTATGATGCCAGGACCGAACAGAAGGAGATCGAAGAAAAGCTCTCCTGGTTCCGTGATTTCTCTGATTTCGCGGAAGACAACGAGTCCGCAAGTGAATACATGGATTCCCTCCGCCGTGACGTATTCGAAACAAGTGTTTATGTCATGACGCCGATGGGCAGGGTCATAGACCTGCCGACCGGCGCAACACCGATCGACTTTGCCTACCGTGTTCACACAGAAGTCGGACATACCGCAGTCGGTGCGATCGTCAATGATGCAATGGTTCCGCTGAATACGGAACTGCACACAGGCGATATTGTCCAGATCAGGACAATGAAGGGAACAGGCCCCTCTGAAGACTGGCTGAAGATCGTCAAGACCAACCAGGCCAGAAACAAGATCCGTGCCTACCTCCAGCATAAAGAAAACGAGAAGAAGGCGGAAAAGATACCGACCGGTGAAAAGATGCTGATCGAAGAACTGAAGAAACGCAGCTTCGATCCCGATGAGTATCTGGAAAAAAGACGTCTGGAAGCAGCGCTCCCTGAATTCAAGCTCAAAGATATCAACGATCTGTTCTATGCGATCGCTGTCAAATCAGTCAATCCGGTCAAAGTCGTTGAAAAACTGACCAATGAAAAACGCAGCGCACCCGAGGAAATGCTTTCCAGGATCCTCGCGCGTGAAGCTCCGAAGAAAAAGCAGACCTCCGCAAACGGCATCATCGTGCCCGGCATCGAGTCAATGAAGCTGGCGCTTGCACAGTGCTGCTGCCCGGTCTACGGGGATGAGATCCGCGGCTATATTACAAAAGGCGAGGGCGTTAAAGTCCATCGTGCCGACTGTCAGAATATTGCCGGCATGAAGCAGAGAATGATCGATGTCCAATGGGACAACGAAGATGTCGAACGGCAGTATGAAAGCAACCTGACGATCATAGCACATGACAGAAACTTCCTGCTGACGGATATCGTAACCTGCACATCACAGTTCAAAACACCCATGAATACCGTCAACGCGGCAGTCAACCGGGAAAACCTGACGACAACGATCAAGATGAATGTTTCGGTTCATAATCTGGACCAGCTCAGAAATCTGATCGCGAATCTCAGAAAAGTAGAATCTGTGATCACAGTGGAACGGAATTCGCATTAACACTTGAGCAAATTGTCCCGCAAGGGTATAATTCCTGTTGTAAATTTGATGACAAAGAGATCTCCGGCGGACGACGGAAAAGCGACGGTGGCATGGTGAAAGCACCGGTCTGAACCCTGAGAAAGACACTTTCGAGAAGATGTCCTGAACGATCAGTAGGGACGTCCGCAGACCTGCGTTAAAGGATCAAGCGCATGACTATGTCATGAACTAAGGTGGTACCGCGCAAACAGCGTCCTTGGATCAAAGGGCGCTTTTTTTACCAGAAGAGGAGGAATGAAATGAGTTATCAGACACCCCGCGGAACATATGATATTCTCCCCGATGAGATCGGTGCATGGCACGAGATGGAAGACATCATCCGTGATGTCACGGAAAAATACCGTTACCGGGAGATCCGCACACCGTATTTCGAAGATACATCTGTCTTTGCCAGAGAAAATGATTCTTCGGATATGGTAAACAAAGAGATGTATACATTTACACCCGGGTCAGATTCCTACACGCTGCGTCCGGAAGGAACAGCAGGTGTGATCCGTGCCTTCGACCAGCATAAGCTGTACGGTTCGATGGAACTCCCCGCAAAGTTCTACTACATGGGACCGATGTTCCGCCACGAACGTCCGCAGAAGGGCAGACAGCGCCAGTTCACACAGTTCGGTGTAGAAACGATCGGCGTCAAAAGTCCTCTGGTCGATGCTGAAACGATCGCGCTCGGAATCGATATCGTAAAGCGCATGGGCATTTCCAGCGTCAAGGTACAGATCAATACGCTCGGTGATGACGCAAGCCGCGCAGCCTACAGAGAAGCTCTGCTTGCACACTTTGCGCCGCACCTTGATGAGCTCTGCCCTGACTGCAGCAGACGCTATCAGCAGAACCCGCTGCGCATCCTTGACTGCAAGGTCGACCATGACAAACCTGCATTAAA
The DNA here is from genome assembly GCA_946622165.1 of uncultured Erysipelotrichaceae bacterium. GTDB lineage: Bacteria > Bacillota_I > Bacilli_A > Erysipelotrichales > Erysipelotrichaceae > Bulleidia. The sequence continues at coordinate 59,307 of CAMOPG010000001.1, read as the reverse complement.
GGAAGCACCGCGTCTGAGCGATTATCTGAATGAAGAATCCAGAGAGTATTTCAGACAGGTGCTCGAAGCACTGGACGGAATGGGCATTGAATATGAAGTCGATGACAGACTGGTCAGAGGCCTGGATTACTATACACACACGGTATTCGAAGTACAGTCCACAAGACCTGATTCCGGCGCACAGGCAACGATCTTCGCAGGCGGCAGATACGACCATCTGGTAGAGTATTTCGGAGGTCCTGAAATGTCCGGCATGGGCTTTGCGATCGGACTTGAAAGGCTGCTTGATCTCGCCAAAAAAGACGGGTTCACGCCGAAAGAAACCAATAACGCTGATATTTATGTGATCTCACTGGGAAATACAGGCAGCACGCCTCTGCAGGTCGTTCAGCAGCTCAGACATGATGGCTTTGTAGCTGAGGCAAATCTCACAGCAAGATCACTGAAAGCACAGTTCAAGAGCTCCGACAGAGCAAACGCAAAATATACTGTCATCATCGGTGAAGAGGAGCTGAAGAACGGGGCAGTCAACGTGAAATGCGCAGCAGATAAAACACAGAAAACAGTCAGGCTTGAAGAACTGACAGATACAATCAGAGAATGGGAGAAAAACTGATGGAAAGAACATGCAGAAACGGAACCCTGCGCCTGAGCGATGCAGGGAAACAGGTAACACTGATCGGATGGGTCAGCAGAAGAAGAAACCTGGGAGCGCTGGTATTTGTTGACCTGCGCGACAGAAGCGGTATCGTACAGATCGTCTTTGACGAAAATCTGAGCCCGCAGGTAAAGGAAGTCAGAAGCGAATACATCCTGCAGGTAACAGGTACCGTACAGGAGCGCGGACAGCACAACCCTAAGCTGGCTACAGGTGAGATCGAAGTTCATGCAGAGAGCGTAAAGATCATCAACTCTGCAGAAACTCCGCCGATCACGATCGCAGACGACACAGATACACTGGAAGATACCAGACTGAAATACAGATATCTTGATCTGAGAAGACCTGTACTCCAGAACAATATGATCCTGCGTCATAAGATCTGCATGATCGCAAGAAATACGCTGGATGCAGAAGGCTTCATCGAAGTCGAAACACCGATCCTTGCAAGAAGCACCCCGGAAGGCGCAAGAGACTACCTCGTGCCTTCACGTATCTACAACGGCAAGTTCTGGGCACTGCCGCAGTCACCGCAGATCTACAAGCAGCTGCTGATGATCGGCGGACTGGAACGTTACTTCCAGATTGCAAGATGCTTCCGTGATGAAGACCTGCGCGCTGACAGACAGCCTGAATTCACACAGATCGATATCGAAATGAGCTTTGTAGATGAAGAAGATGTATGGCACATCGTAGAAAAACTGATGCAGGACATCTTCAGAGGCGTCAAAGGAATCGAACTGGAAGACAAATTCGTGCGCATGACATGGGCAGAGTGCATGAAGAAATACGGAACGGACAAACCGGACCTGCGCTTCGGCAATGAGATCCATGACATTACCGATCTGTTCGCAGACACCGAATTCCAGGTATTCAAAGCTGTTCAGGAAAACGGCGGAGAGATCGATGCACTGAAATTCGAACATGCAGCAGCTCTGTATTCCAGGAAAAAGCTGGACCAGCTGCAGGACTTCATCAAGCACGGCTTCAAGGCAAAAGCACTTGCTTACCTGAAGATGGAAAAAGGAGAACTCTCCGGTTCCATCGCCAAAGCGCTCAGCGAAACAGAAAAAGAAGCGCTGAAAGAGCGCCTGGGAATGCAGGATGATGATCTTGTGCTGATCGTTGCCGACAAGGCAAAGATCGCTGAAGCAGCGCTCGGCGCACTGCGTGTCAGACTCGGCCACGAACTGGGACTCATCCCCGAGAATGTATATAAGTTCCTCTGGGTAACGGATTTCCCGATGTTTGAATGGAGCGAAGAAGAAAACCGCTGGGTCGCACAGCATCATCCGTTCACAGCACCGAAGGAAGAAGATGTCGACAAACTCTTCAGCGATCCCGCTAATGTCAGCTCCAGAGCATATGACCTTGTCCTGAACGGATATGAACTGCTGAGCGGATCCATCCGTATCCATGACCAGGAACTCCAGGCAAAAGTATTTGAATCCATCGGTCTGACAATGGAACAGGCAAAAGCCCGTTTCGGATTCTTCCTGGATGCCTTCAAATACGGAACTCCTCCTCATGGCGGAGTCGGCATCGGTCTTGAAAGACTTACCATGGTGCTTGCAGGAACAGAAAACATCAGAGATGTTGTTGCCTTCCCGACAACAAACAGCTCCATGGATCTGATGAGCGAGTCACCGAATGTCGTTGATAAAGCACAGCTCGACATCCTCGGAATTGAAATCAAGGACGAAGTGAAAAAAGCTTAATTGTCAAGACTATACAGTGTCTGTTCTGTATGATATGTTTTAGGCACAGAGAGGTCCATTATTTTTCCTACATAGTGATATAAGGGAGCTCTGACTGGAGACATCCGTGTTGAATGCCCGGTACGGCCGGGAATCCTGACGATCGACCAAGGGCACCCACCTCTACATAAGAGGGAACATATCAAGCCTCTCTGTTATCCGAAAGAAACAGCCGCATGCGTAAGAACATGCGGCTTTTTATAATCCTACAGTGTTGTCACTGCATCAGGGAATTCAGTTCCTTCTTTCTGCTCCAGCTTGATCCGCTCACCTTTAAAATCAGAAATAAAGGAAGGATCGAAGGAAATATCTGCAGCTGCGGCAGTCACATCCTCCATCACGAAATTCTCCAGCAGGTAGTGAGCATCATCCTGTTTGACATTAAAGAACGTATCGCATTCAAATTCACAGTTCCTGATCACGATATGTCTGCCATGCGATACCGGAAGATCCGTTCTTCCCTGCAGATCAAAGAACTGCTTCCATGGATTGATGTTCAGGAAGTTTGCTGTTTTGCCTTTAACATCCTCCATCAGCACATATTCATAGCACTGCGGCGTGTCAGGACGGAACTTCATCCATAACAGGTTAAAGCCCTCAGATACCCTGATCCTGCGCAGTATGATATTGCGGCAGTGAACAGCTTCCGAACCGAATGTCAGACAGCCGTGAACGAACCCGTACTCACAGTCTTCTATGATGATACGCTCATTCGGCCCGTTGTCAGGATCGCTGTCCGCCCACGGACCTTTTCCCCCCTTAAGCGCCACAGCATCATCATTGACCGCCATAAAGCAGTTCTTGACGAGCACATCCGTACAGGCGTCGATATCAATGGCGTCCGTACTGGGCCCTTTGATTCCTTCATACGGTGACAGCATCGTGCAGCCGATATACTTCACGCGTCTGCAGCGGTAGATATGCGTCGTCCAGAATGCAGCGTTCTGAAATGTCACGCCGGTGATCAGAACATCGCTGGATCTGCTGATATACAGGAGTCGGGGCCGCTGACCGTCTTTATTCGTGCAGTCCGGATTCCATTCTCTCCTGAGCCAGAACTCCCGCCAGAACCGCTCTCCGCTGCCGTCGATCGTGCCTTCTCCGGCAAGGATAAAACCGTCTGCAGAGTCAACGTTGATCAAAGCAGGGAAGTACGTGCATGTCTGTCCCTCGATCCTCGTCCTGCACAGGGGATAATCACTGATATCATCGCTGCCTTTCAAAACAGCGTCTCTGCAGATATAAAGGTTCACTGAGCGCGGAAAGAACAGTGCGCCGGTAAGATATGTTCCTCCATCAACGACGATCACGCCACCGCCTTCGGACGCACACTGATCGATCAGCGCCTGAATGGCCGCAGTCTGCAGTGTACCGTCATGCTTTATTCCGCAAGTGCTGAATAAATACTGCCTGCCCATCTCCTCAAGAGAAGGGACTGACGTGTCGTAAAACCAGCTGTCAATGACTGTTCCGTCAGGAAAATACTCTGTAACCATAGCCGGCGTCCTCCTTCAGCGATGACCTCATTGTACAATAATGGTCTGAAACAGCATACATTCTGACGGGAAAGAACATGTTTTTCAAAAGAAAACAATTGTATACTTAAACCAATGCTGCATCTGTCCGGCAGGACACAAAAGATGCAAAGAGGATCTGCGTATGAGCAAAAAAGTCAAAAAGGAAGAACAGACAGAAAGAGAGCTTTCTCCCCGCGAACAGGAGCGTCTCAAGTCATTTCAGGCTATGAGTTCTGAACTCAGAAAACAGGGATACCGGCAGGTATCCATGGTGATCGGGATCGATAAAGCCAACAAACTGGCTGTTGTGATGGTACTGCCGCTGCTGGCAGCAGGCACTGCCTTGTTTGTGCTGCTGGGGCAAGGTGCACCGATCGGATTCCGTTCTCTCAAAGACAGCCTGTTCTTTTTTGCAGGTGTCATCATCCTGACGATCGCGCACGAACTGGTGCACGGGATCACCTGGAGCATGTTCTCACCCAACCGTTTCAATGACATTGAATTCGGCTTCATGAAGGAAACACTGACCCCGTACTGTACGTGCAGAGCACCGCTGGGAAAAAAGGAATACATTCTCGGCACGATCATGCCGCTGATCGTCATCGGCATCATACCGGCTATTGCGGGCATTCTGATGCATTCGTTCATGGTCATGCTGCTGGGAGTCGTTATGATATCCAGCGCTGCCGGGGATATTATGATCGTCAATGCTTTGCTGAAACACCATTCAGACTGCACTGATCAGATCATATGCGACCTGCCTGTCCAGGCCGGATGCATGCTGTTTGAGCGATAAACGAGGTAATGAACATGACAAAGCAGGAATTATACAGCGGCAATGTGCTTTACGGAAAAAAATGGACTATATGCGGCGACAGCTTTACTGCCGGCGTCAGCGGAAATGTGATCAAAGAAGGCAGATATCAGGGCATGAACTATGTGTATCCGTATCTGATCGGAAACCGGAATGATATGGAGATCGTCCCGTTCTTTATGGGCGGCAGAACGATCGCATTCCCGGAGGACGGAACGTTTCACAATTCACTGACTGATCCGGAAGCTGAATGGTATTACCGGAATATCCCGGAAGACAGCGACTATATTACGCTGTATCTGGGCATCAATGACTCACACCATGAACACGTGAAAGTACTGCAGAACATCCTATAATGACAATGCGTGAGATAAAAAAGACACGTGGAAAACAAAAGAAAGATAAAGCGGGCTATGAATTCCCGCGAGGAGATATAAAAATATGAATACATTTATTGAAGCAGCAGCCTTATTCGGCAAACCGTACTATGACGAGAAAACAGGTGAGGACTCCATCTGGGGTACGATCTTCTGGGCACTCGGTACACTTGGCAACGAGTAAAGCACATTCCCTGAATCAATGAAAACCGAACAGGCACTGCCTGTTTTCTTTTGATTTCTGAATCATAAAAAAGTCTGCACATCTGACAGGATTCTTCTGTTTGAAGAAAAGGAACGCATAGGTATAATGAACAATAAGAACAGGAGAAAAAACATCATGAATACACATGCAATCACCGATCAGCTGACGCGGGACTATCTGGATTCCTGGATGATCAGACCCAGCTATATCGGAAGCACTGCCGCGGACATTTCTGCGGAGTATTTCGGAGAAACGTACCGCAGCCCGGTCATGATCTCAACATTGAGCGGCATGACCAGAGTCAACCCGGGCGGAAATGTTCTGCTGGCCAAGGCGGCAGATATGACCGGTACACTGGACTGGAACGGAGTGCTTCCTGTTGAAGAAGGACTGCAGATCCTGAAACAGGGCACAAGGGCAGTACTGTCCTCCAAGCCGATCGCAGACATGGACCATATGCTGGAAATGATCAGGACATATGCCCAAAACGGCGCAAAAGGCTTTGTTATGGATGCCGATTTCATTTTTGATCCCGATACAGGAGATGTCCGGAATCATCCCATGTTCGGACAGATGGGCGTTAAAACGATCGATGATCTGAAGATAATGGTAAACTGCTCTGATCTGCCGATCATCATCAAAGGCGTACTGAGTACAGAAGATGCCGAAGCATGCGCTGAAGCAGGCGTGAAGGGGATCGTGCTGTCACACCACATGGGCATGATCGACAGTGCCGTACCGCCATACTATATGGTCCGTGAGATCAGGAAAGCCGTCGGCAGCACAATGACGATCTTCGGAGACTGCGGTATCCGCTCCGGTGCGGACGCATTCAAGGCGCTTGTGCTTGGATGCGATGGCGTCCTTGTCGCCAGACCGCTCATGAAGCCGTTTGCGGAAGGCCCGGAAAAGGCTGCTGAAGTACTGGATCATATCTCAGCTGAACTGCGTTTCTGCATGAGCATCACAGGTTCCAGAGACCTGAAACATCTGAATACCGGATCACTGATCAGACGTGATTTCTGAAAAAAAGAGATGCAGCTGCAGATGCAGTTACATCTCTTTGTTTTCTTCAGACTCCGGTATGATCTCACTCAGTTCGGAGAAGGCTTCATCAATGCCCCGTCCGTCCTTTCTTTCCATTCTTTCCCGTTCTTTCAGTGTCGTTCGTATCTTTGATCTTCCTTTTGCATGCCGGATCATTCTGCTGAATATCATCAGCATTATGAATGCGATCAGGGCAGCTCCGGGGATGAATGCGTAAGGTCCCAGCAGTTCGCTCATCTTGCTCTGATAATATGAACTGTCGTCGATATCATATGTCTTCTGGGCTTTAAAGATCATCTCATATATCGTATCCCCGTCTACCAGGATACGGTAGGAACCAAGCTCGGTTCCTTCCTCAAGGGGAGCCTCTACTTCTTTGACAAAATCCGACTCAGTGGATATCTGCGTACCTGTCGGAAGATCGTACACAACGTCATCCGGCAGGGTGATCTTGATCTCGTTTTCCTCCGGTGAAGCGTTGTTGATCTGAATGGATGCCAGCCTTGTACCGCTGTAGGCAAGCGCATATTGTGAGTAATGCGTTCCTGCCCAGCTGTAAAGCGTGCGCGTATCGATGACATGGGTCGTAGCACCCAGTGAATATCCGGCAACCGCAACCATGTGCATTCCGTTGACCGTAGCGGCCGACACCAGACATCTTCCCGCAGGGATCGTATAGCCTGTTTTGCCGCCCTCGAAGCCCGGTATGTTATATCCGCCATTCACTCCCGTATTGATGTAGTACCATGTACCGGAGCGCATGCTGATGCCATTGTAGTGACTGTATAATCTGCCTGTTTTATATCTCCTGACAGAAATGATCTCCCGGAACAGTTCATGTTCCATGCAGTATTTCATCAGCACGGCAATATCACGCGCTGTAGAATAATGATTCTCATTATGCAGACCGTGCGCATTCATGAAATGCGTGCCAGTCATTCCGAGTTCTTCCGCCTTGCGGTTCATCAGATCGACAAAGTCCTCCATGGTCCCGCTGACCGCAACAGCCAGGGCATTTGATGCGTCCGCTCCGGAAGGGAGGGCTGCACCGTACAGAAGCTCTTCGACCGTAGGGGAATCACCCACACGGAAGCCTGCGCATGAAGCGCCTTCCTGGGCAAGGCCGGCCAGCATCGTACCGGTGATCGGTACTTTCTGCTGCAGATCATGGAGATAATCGATCGCCAGTACGATCGTCATGATCTTGGTCATGCTGGCAGGGTACATTCTCTCATCACCCGCTTTGGAGTAAAGGACCTGTCCTGTATCGATATCCATCAGATAAGCATAACGGCTGTAAAGCTGAGGAGGATCATTGACTGACGGATCATTTTCCAGCGCCGATGCATGCCATGGAGGCAAACAGGAAATGACAAAAAAACACACTAGAAAAAGACGCATCAGTTTTGAAAGCTGTTTAGGCATGCAGACATTATATACGAAATTGGACGTTTGTGCATAAAGTATTGACTTTACAATCAATATAAAAACAGGATAAAATACATGTGTACTTGAAGAGGTGGTAAATAATATGACTGAATTCTGGTCTTCCTTACTGTGGTTGCTTGTCGGCGGAGTTATCGGAGCTGCAATCAGTTTCTATTTTACAAAGAAGAACTTTGAAAAACAGCTGGCTGAAAATCCTCCGGTTAACGAAAAGATGATCCGTGCAATGTTCATGCAGATGGGAAGAAAACCGAGTGAAGCGCAGATCCGTCAGGTCATGCGCTCAATGGGCGTAAAACAATAATTTTCCGAGACTGTTCCTTAACCGGAACAGTTTTTTATTGGCAGTCTGACAGAGATTAATGAAAGTAAAAAAATGAAAACGCTTTGAAAACGGACGGATAATCTCTGTCAAAACAAAAACATCTGCTATATAATTATGGTGTCTAAACAGGAGGACATATGAGCACAGAAAACAAAAAGGTTTTCCAGGCAATGGATGGTAACGCTGCAACAGCTCATTCAGCTTATGCGTTTACAGAAGTTGCCGGGATTTATCCCATCACACCTTCCTCACCGATGGCCGAAAACGTTGATGAATGGTCCACGCAGGGAAGGAAAAACATTTTCGGCGACCGTGTAAAGGTTGTTGAAATGCAGTCAGAAGGCGGCGCAGCAGGTGCCGTTCACGGCGCTCTTCAGGGCGGTTCACTGGCTACAACTTTCACAGCTTCACAGGGTCTGCTTCTCATGATCCCGAATCTCTACAAGCTGAGCGGTGAGCTTCTGCCGGGCGTCGTACATGTTGCTGCACGTACACTCGCAAGCCACACACTGAGTATCTTCGGTGATCATCAGGACGTTTACGCATGCCGTCAGACCGGTATGGTCATGATGTGTTCCCACTCTGTACAGGACTGCATGGACCTGGCAGGTGTTGCACACTTAATCGCTATTGACGGTTCCGTAGCTGTTATGCATTTCTTCGATGGTTTCAGAACTTCACACGAGATCCAGAAAGTCGAAGTCATGGATTATGACTTCCTCAAATCACTGCTTCCTGTAGAAAAACTTGAAGCATTCCGTGCAAACGCTCTGAACCCGCATGGACACGCAGTAACACGCGGCGGTTCCCAGAACGACGATATCTTCTTCCAGGCTCGTGAAGCTCAGAACGAACACTTTGCAAAGGTTCCTGAAATCGCTGCTAAGTACTTCAAGGCTATCAGCGAACATACAGGCCGTGACTATGCACCGTTCGTATACTATGGCGATCCGGAAGCTGAAAGAGTCATTATTGCTATGGGTTCCGTTACAGATACGATCATGGAAACTGTCGACTCCCTGAATGCTAAGGGCGAAAAAGTCGGTCTGATCAAAGTATATCTGTACCGTCCGTTCAGCCAGAAGTACCTTGAGGAAGCTCTGCCTGCATCCGCTAAGAAGATCGCTGTTCTTGACCGTTCCAAGGAAATCGGTTCCAGAGAACCTCTGTTCCTCGACGTTCAGAACGCTCTGAGAAAGCACAAGGATCTGACCATCATCGGCGGCCGTTATGGTCTGTCCAGCAAGGATACAAATCCGAGCCACATCGCTGCTGTATATGCAGAACTGGCAAAAGAAGAACCGAAGGAAGAATTCACGATCGGTATCAACGACGATGTTACACATCTGTCACTCGAACCGGTCAACGTTGATGTCGTAGCTGACTACAGCTCCTGCCTGTTCTACGGTCTTGGTTCCGACGGTACAGTCGGCGCTAACAAGAGCACAGTCAAGATCATCGGCAACAACACAGATCTTTATGCTCAGGCTTACTTCGCATACGACTCCAAGAAGGCCGGCGGCGTTACACGTTCCCACCTGAGATTCGGAAAGAGCCCGATCCACAGCCCTTACTATATTGACAAGGCTGACTTCATCTCCTGCTCACTGGACAGCTACTGCTACAAATTCGATATGGTCCGCAACCTCAAAGAAGGCGGAACATTCCTGCTGAACACAACATTCGCTGCTGAAGATATCGACAAGCACCTGCCGCCCAGAATGCTGGCCGGACTTGCTAAGAAGCATGCGAAGTTCTATGTGATCGATGCTACAAAGCTTGCAATCCAGACACACATGGGCCGTCATACAAATACGATCCTGCAGTCTGCATTCTTCGCTCTGAACGAGCAGATCATGCCTTATGATACAGCTGTTGAACTGATGAAAGACAGTGCCCGCCACACTTATGCACGTAAGGGTGAAGACGTTGTCAAGAACAACTGCGACGCTATCGATACAGGTAAATCAGGACTTGTTCAGGTAACTGTTAAACCTGAATGGGCTGATCTGGAATATCCGGATTCTCTGTTCGAGAAGACAGGCGACGAATACTTCGACAACAACCTGCAGAGAATCAATGCACTGGAAGGCTATGACATGCCTGTTTCCAGCTTCATGAAGTACGGCGTTCTCGATGGAACGATCCCCGAGAATGTATCCTTCCGTGAAAAGAGAAACATCGCTGTTCAGGTTCCTGCATGGGATTCCGCTAAGTGCGTTGAGTGCGGCAGCTGTGCATATGTCTGCCCGCATGCTACGATCCGTGCATTCCTGATCACAGAAGACGAAGCTGCTAAGGCTGCTGAAATCGCTGCTGCTAATGGCGCTGAATGGTCCGTAAAGGCTCCTACAGCTGCTTACAAAGGCGCGAAAGAAGCTGGTCTGCAGTACCGTATCCAGATCTCACCGATGAACTGCGTAGGCTGCGGCGTATGTATCAAAGCATGCCCGACAAAGGCTCTCACAGTTGCAGAGATCAACGATGCTGTCAACCAGGAACCTGTAGCTGACTACCTCTATAAGGGTATTGAATACAGACCTCAGTATGGCAACCCGAACACAGTTGCCGGCGTATCACTGATGATGCCTTACTTCGAAGTCAGCGGATGCTGCCCTGGCTGCGGAGAAGCTCCTTACTACCGTCTGGCTTCCCAGCTGTTCGGTAAGGATATGCTCGTTGCAAACGCAACAGGCTGCTCCATGATCTACTGCTCCGCTACACCGTCCACACCGTTCGTAACAGACAAGGACAACAATGGTGTTGCATGGGCTAACTCACTGTTCGAAGACAACGCTGAATACGGCTTCGGTATGGCTATTGCTCAGAGCTATAAAGAAGCTAAGATCCTGAAGCTCATCGAAGACAGCAAGGACAGCGTTGAACCTGAACTCAAAGCTGCTTACGAGAAGTACCTGGCTGCTGGTGAAGACCGTGATGCTCAGAGAGCATGCAAGGACGAACTGGTTGCTGCACTGAAAGCAAGCACAAATGAAAATGCAAAAGAACTGCTGGCTATGGAAAGAGATCTCGTTTCCAAGTCTGTATGGATCGTCGGTGGTGACGGATGGGCTTACGATATCGGTTACGGCGGACTTGACCACGTTATGGCTAACAGCCTGAACGTCAACGTTCTCGTACTGGATACAGAAGTTTACTCCAACACTGGCGGACAGTCCTCCAAGTCCTCACAGGCAGCTTCCATCGCGAAGTTCGCTGCCGGCGGTAAAGCTCTTGCTAAGAAGGATCTGGGACAGATCGTTATGGAATACGGCACAGCTTATGTTGCATCCGTATCCATGGGCGCTAACCCGACACAGACACTGAAGGCTCTGAAAGAAGCTGAAAGCTACAATGGTCCGTCCATTATCATCGCTTACAGCCCTTGCCAGGAGCACGGTATCAAGGGTGGTCTGATCAACGCTCAGCAGAGAGAGAAAGACGCAGTTGCATGCGGATATGTAACTCTGTATCGTTTCGATCCGAGAAATGAAAAACCTCTCACGATCGACTCCAAAGAACCTGATTGGTCCAAGTTCCATGATTACCTGATGGCTGAAGCTCGTTACTTCAACCTGCCGAAGCTGAAAGGTGCAGAAGCAGCAGAAGAACTGTTCGCAAAGACAGAAGAAGATGCTAAGAAGCGTTACCAGAAGCTCGTCACAAAGAAGATGCTTCAGGATGCTGAATAATTCTGCAAGAACTGAATAACAAAAAGGGATGTTGATTCTGAACCTCTGAAAAGCGGTTCAAAGGGATCACATCCCTTTTTTTCTGCATGTATTGTGTGCCTCATTCATACAAAAAAGTCCGGCTTCCCGGACTTTTGTCTGCATAACACTGAAATTGATTACTTCAGAAGGATCTCACCGTTGGATTCAATGATCTCCTTATATCTGTCATAGGAGTTCTTCTTGACACGCTCCAGTGTGCCGTGACCGTCATTGAATCTGTCAACATAGACGAAACCGTAACGTTTCTTCATCTCACCTGTACCGGCAGAGACAACGTCGATCGGACCCCACCACAGATAACCGATGCACGGAACGCCGTCCTTGATCGCTTCATGTACCTGGAGAAGGTGCTGCTCAAGATATCTGACACGGAACGGGTCATCAATATGACCAGTCTCGTCAAGATTCTCATCAAGACCGATACCGTTTTCAACAATAAACTGCGGCAGATGATAACGGTCATTCAGAACGTTCATCGTATAGCGCAGACCTTTCGGATCTACCGGCCATGCCCAAGGCTGCGGGCTGCATTCCTTCAGATAAGGATTTCCTTTGCCCTTGATTCCACCTGTATTGCTGGTCATCTGTGCATCAACAGAGAATACTGCGGAGCGATAGTAGCTGTAGGAGATGAAGTCGATCGTATTTTCTTTGATCAGCTTCAGACCTTCTTCATCCATCTTCGGTTCAAGGTCAGGATTCTCGTTCCAGATGCGCTTGACATAACCCGGGATCTCACCGAGCGCCATCGGATCGCACATGTAGAAGACTGCCATACGCTGTGTCTGCAGAGCGCCCCAGACATTGTCAGGGTTGCAGTCATCCGGATATGTAGCAGTGCCGGAAGCTGTCATCATGTTGCCGATCTTTGAATCAGGATCCAGTTCATGGCAGAGCTTGACTGTCCAGGCATTCGCAACAAGGATGTTGTAATATGCCTGCCAGATCTCTTTCTGAGTGATGGAGCCAATCGGATCATTCTTATCCTTCGGATCATCAATATTCAGAATGCCGGCCGCAACAAACGGATTTCTCAGCATAGCATTGACTTCATTGAATGTCAGCCAGTATTTTACCTTTCCCTGATAACGGGTAAACAGAGTCGTTACATATCTCTTCCAGAATTCAATCAGCTTCGGATTGGACCATCCGCCGTATTCTGTGAGCAGGTGAAGGGGAGTTTCATAATGGGAGAGCGTAATGCAGGGAACCATGCCCAGCCTGTTCATTTCATCAAACAGGTTGTCATAGAATTCCAGACCTTTTTCATTCGGTACTTCTTCATCACCGTTCGGGAAAATACGTCCCCAGGCAACGGATGTACGGAAGCAGTTGAAGCCCATGCCGGCCATCAGCGCAAGATCTTCCTTATAGCGATGATAGAAATCGATTCCTTCATGGCTCAGGTATACCTTGTTCGGATCCAGGCACATCTCCCATTTGCCGGTTTCTTCATTCCACTTCAGACCGGGATCTCTGGAACCGATACCGACCATGATGTCTGTTACGTTGGGAGCCTTGCCGTCTTCAAGCCAGGCACCTTCGAGCTGGTTTGCCGCTACTGCGCCGCCCCATAAAAATCCTTTAGGGAAACTCATAGATTATGTCCTCTACTTTCTTATATAAATATTGTAGCATAATCAGCTATTTCGCATGTACACATGTATGTGCTGATTTCTGCATCCCCGGCTTTGAAATACTGCGCAGGGAAAGAATCATACTGCTTTGTGCACGGCAAATTCCAAAACAGCCATGGTTTGAAGTATAATAGACAATATCAATTGCTTCCGGTTCGGACGCTTCGTTTTTATGATGCACATACTGCACATATGGCAAAGTATCAGGTACAGGGAGGCTGAGGCATAACACAAACAGATACAGCAGTCTCTGCAGTATCTGACGAAGGAGGAAAACTGATGCGGATCGGATTGTTTACAGACACATATATACCCGATGTCAATGGTGTCGCCAACAGTACAGAGATCCTGCGCAAAGAACTTGAAGCACACGGACATGATGTGTACGTGGTAGCGACAAGAGCAGGTATCGGTTTTTCAGAATGGGACGACAGACATCGTGTACTGAGACTTGCAGGAGTGGAGGTCAAGAAACTGTACGGCTACGCTGTTACAACACCTCTGCATCTGAACGCAATGCACGAGATCAAGAAACTTGATCTCGATGTGATCCATACACAGACAGAATTCGGAGTCGGTATTTTCGGCCGCATCTGTGCCAGACAGATGGGCATACCGATCGTATGTACATATCACACGACCTATGAAGATTACACGCATTACATCAACCTGATCAATTCCAAAGCAGTGGATGACCTGGCAAAGAAAGCCGTTGTCAAATTCTCGAAGCTGTTCGGGGACACTGCCCTGGAAGTGATCGTTCCAAGCAAAAAGACAAAAGAACTTCTTGAGAAGTACAACGTCAAGACAGAACTTCATGTTGTTCCGACCGGACTTGAACTCAGGAGATTTTCTCCGGATCTCCATGATCCCCAGCGCACCTCACAGATCCGTGCTGCTGCAGGATTCTCCAATGATCATCGCATGATCATATTTGTCGGAAGGATCGCTGAAGAAAAAGCGATCGATCTGATCATCAGAGGACTGGCGCTTGCACACGAACAGGGCTGCACGAGCACGCTGCTGATCGTCGGCGGAGGCCCTGATGAAGAAAAGCTGCATAAGATGGTGAAAGATATGGATCTTACCCATATCGTTTCCTTTGCCGGGAAGCAGCCCCAGACAGAAGTGCCTGACTACTACAGGGCCGCAGACGCGTTTATTTCCGCATCTACAAGTGAGACGCAGGGAATGACCTTTGCCGAGGCAATGGCCTCAGGACTGCCTCTGTTTGCGCGTCACGATGAAGTTCTGGATGAACTTCTGATACCGGGAAAGACAGGCTGGTATTTTGAAAATGAACAGGAATTTGCCGACTGCCTGAAACAGTTCGAACAGCTGGATGATCAGCAGCTCGCAGAGATCAGCAGAAACTGCTGTGAGCAGGTAAAGCCGCTGAGCAGTGAGATCTTCTATGAACGCGCAATGAAGGTCTATGAAGCTGCGATCGAGCTCTACAGTCATATGAACATCATTGAAGATATCGAAGTCAAAGACAATTTTGTCCAGATGTACATATCTTCAGAAAGCGGAGAGGAAACAAGGATCCTGCTGTTGCTTGATGAATATATGAATGAAGGACTGCGCACGGGCATGAGGATCTCCAATGACCAGGTCGAAGCACTGAAGCAGAAGGAAAAAGAGGCGCGTGCCTATCAGAAATGCATACGCAAACTGGCTGCTCATGACCGTTCCAAAAAGGAACTGCATGACTGGCTGAAAAAAGAAACGGATTATTCCGATGAACTGATCAGCCATGTGATCAGCCTTCTGGAAGAGCGCGGTCTGGTCAATGACGAGCACTATGCAGAAGACAAGATCACTTCCATGAAGCGGACACTGCACGGAGAGGAAAGCATCGTGCGCGAGCTCCGTGAAAAGGGTATTCCCGAAGACCTGGTGCGTGAAAAACTGGCTGAACGTCATTCTGATGAAGCAGTGAATGCTTCTGAATACGCCGGAAAGATCAAGCGCACACTGAGCGGGGAATCCGTCAGTATGCTGAAGCGGAAACTGTACACAAAGATGCTTCAGCGCGGTTTCAGGAATGATATCATAGAAGATACGATCGCCGGCATGGACTTCAGCGATGAGGCATCCGATGAAACGGAAAACCTCCGCAAATGTGCCATAAAAGCAAAAAAACGGTATGAACGGAAATACAGCTCTTCACAGCTGAGAAATGCCGTATTCCGCTACTGCAGCACGCAGGGATACCGGACAGAAGAAATTTACGCAATACTTGATGAAATGGAGTGGGATGATGACTAAGATTAAAGATCTGAAAGAGAAAGACCGCCTGAAAATCAATTTAATGATCAAAAGCTGCACCAAAGGAACCACATCAAAAGGTGCTCCGTACCTCAACCTGATCCTGCAGGACAACAGCGGTACGATCGACGGAAAAATGTGGGATGCGAAACCGCAGGATGAAGCTAACGCTGTACAGGGCCATGTATGCGAAGTATCCTTTGAAGTACTCGAATACAATCACAGCCTGCAGCTGAGAGTCAACAGGATCCAGGATCTGGATCAGAGCGGGATCGATCTCAGTGAATATATACAGAGCTCTTCGATCACACGTGCACAAAGTGAAAAAAGAGTCAGGGACCTGATCGCTTCCCTGAAGAATGAGAATTACAAAGTACTAGTACAGGCAATGCTTGACAAGGTAGGAGATGCATTCTATCAGTATCCGGCAGCTTCCCGTATCCATCACAGTTATATGGGCGGACTTGCCGAGCATTCACTTGGAATGGCAGCTCTGGCAGAGCAGATCGTCAGTCTGTATCCGCTGCTGAACAGAGATCTTCTCATAGCCGGAACGCTCGTTCACGATCTGGGCAAAACAGCAGAACTCGGAGGAATGATCTCTTCCGAATATACAAATAAAGGCAGACTGCTCGGCCATATTTCGATCGGTCATGCATGGCTGGCTGAGGCGGCCGATGAAGTCGGACTCGGGGACAGTGAAGAAGCTATGCTGCTGAGGCACATGGTGCTCAGCCATCACGGCAAATTTGAATTCGGTTCACCCGTGCTTCCCGAACTCCCTGAGGCAGAAGCACTCTCAATGATCGACAACCTGGACGCAAGGATGAACACGCTGGCAGCCGCTCTGGACGGCGTCAAACCGGGACAGTGGACTCCTCGTATCTTCTCCATGGAAAACCGCCAGTTCTATAAAGCAAAGGGTAGCGAATAGTATGAGTCTGACACTGAAACTGGTCAAAACGATGCATTCAGTACTTGCCAGGGCAGGCAGGGGAGGTTCCCTTCCCGGAAGCCTGGCACTGGCGCTGGATAAAAAATTCATCAGCCGTTTTCATATGCCCGGGATCGTTGTGATCGTGACAGGTACAAACGGAAAGACAACGACCAGCAATCTGATTGCAGAATCTCTCCGTGCGTGCGGACTGAAGGTCGTCAACAATCACAGAGGCGATAACCTGAACGTCGGCATAGCCACACTGCTGGCCGTCAACAGTGACAGTCATTTCAATGTACAGGCTGACGCTGCCGTGATCGAGGTGGACGAACTCACCGTATACAGACAGTTTGAAAACCTGCATCCCACAGCGCTTGTCGTAACGAACTTCTTCCGCGATCAGCTTGACCGTGCAGGGGAAATGGAAACGATCATCCGCAAGATCATGGAAGTAACGGAAAACTTCGATGGACACCTGATCCTGAACGGAGACGATCCCAACGTTATCCGCATCGGTGAACAGGCAAAACAGGCACAGGTACATTACTTCTCAGTCTCACGGACGGAAAACAGCTCATCCTCAACGGACGAAGCAAGCGAAGGAAAGTTCTGCCCTGTATGCGGCAGACCGCTGAAATATGAGTATTATCAATACTCTCATATCGGCAGATTTGCCTGCCCGCATGATCATTTTGGCGAAATAACACCGTTTTTGAATGTTGATGCTGTGGATTACCGCAATGGAACATTCACTGCAGAAGGCCATGTATATCATTCGTTCCTGAATACGATCTACGCAGTTTACAACTGTGCAAGCGTTCTCTGCACGATGAAAGCTCTGAACCTTGATCAGACAAAAGCTGATATCGTATTCAGCAGCTATGAACTGAAAGAGGGCAGGAACGAAACATTCGCGCTTTCGAAGCCGTGCGTCATCAACCTGGTCAAGAATCCGACAGGAACAAATGAGGTGCTGAAGTTCATTCTGAACAGGGAAGGCGATAAGAATGTATGCATCTTCCTGAATGATAATGACCAGGACGGACATGACGTATCCTGGATATGGGACGCGCATTTCGAGCGCCTGAATGACCCTTCAGTCAAGCATATCGTATGCAGCGGACTGCGTGCTTACGACATGGCTCTGAGACTGAAATATGAAGGACTGGAAGACAGGATCTCCGTCATTGAAAACAGCACGAAAGCAGTTCAGTGGCTGGATGAACAGAATATGGAAAGCTACATTATCGCGACCTATACTGCGCTTCATCCGACACGCGCGATCCTGAGAAAAGAGGCGAAGTCATGAAGATCAGAATTCTCTGGATGTACCATGATCTGATGGATCTTTATGGTGACAAAGGCAATATTCAGGTGCTGAAAACAAGATGCGCAAAACGCGGGATCGAGTGTGAGGTTGATACATGCACGATCGGTGAGGACAGGGATCCTGATGACTATGATCTGTTCTTTATGGGCGGCGGTGCCGACCGTGAACAGAATCTGATCTACGAAGATCTGCTGCAGCGCCGTGACAAGATCCAGAAGGCAATGGATCACAATACAGCATTCCTGCTGATCTGCGGCGGATACCAGCTCTTCGGACAGTATTACAAAGACCAGGACGGTCAGAAGATCGACGGTCTGGGATTCTTTGACTACTATACGATCGCTGCCGACCGGGATCACAGATGCATCGGAAATATCGCAGTTGAAGCTGAAATGGACGGCCTGAAATTCAAAGCAGTCGGTTTTGAGAACCATGGAGGCCAGACACAGAACGTCACGACACCGTTCGCAAAAGTCTTGAGCGGACATGGAAATATGTACAAATCAGGATATGAAGGCTTCATGAACAGTCAGGTACTGGCAACCTATATGCACGGACCTCTGCTCCCGAAGAATCCGGTCATTGCGGATATCCTGATCAGAAGGGCGCTGAAAAAACGGAACGGCGATGCTGTTCTGCAGGAACTGGATGATACTCTGGAAAACAAAGCGCGCGATGTGATGCTCGAACGTCTGAAAATACATCTGTAATCAAACAAGTCTGTCCAAGGGGCAGGCTTTTTTCAAATGAAAGGACCGCCATTCGCGGTCCTGTATGGTTTATCTGGTGATCTCTGCAAGCACTTCGTTTAGATCCTGTTTCTCTGATTCATGGAAAGCAAAGTCAACAGCATCGCTTTCGGAGTATCTCGGAATGATATGGAAATGCAGGTGTTCAACACTCTGTCCGGCAACTGCGCCGCAATTGTTCAGAATATTCAGTCCGATGGCACCGGTATTTCTGACGATCTGTCTTGACAGTCTGGAAACGACCTTCATGCAGGCAGCAGCAGTCTCTTCATCTGCTTCAAGAATGTTCGCACAGTGTTTTTTCGGCATGACCAGTGTATGGCCTCTTGTGACCTGGGACAGATCAAGAATTGCCAGCACTTCATCATCTTCATAAACTTTGCTGGAAGGGATATTTCCGGCAATGATTTCGCAAAATACGCACATAACAGTAAATCCTCCTGGTATATGTGAATATTATAATCCCCCGCAAAAGAAAAAGGTACCCGCAGGTACCTCGGAATGCTTATTCAGCAGAAACCGGAACTTCCTGAGTCAGCAGCGCAGGGTTGCTGTCACGGAGTGCCTTGTACAGATCAATGTCATAGACATGGAATCCGTACTTTTCAAAATAGAATGCTGTTGCCTGATCGTTGATATCACTGATCTCAGCAAATGCTTCAACGATCTCATCCTTGATGCTGTCTGTATTGTTTTCATCCATATGCATGACGTAGATGTCTGTACCATAGGAAGCAGATACGTTCATCCAGCCGTCATCCGGAGAAGCAGCTCTCAGAGCAGCCAGCGCAACTGAGTCATACTCTGTATTGTCGATCGTAATGATCTCCGGCTGACCTGTGGAATCTGTTTCGAATTCATTGGCTGCTTCTTCAGCAGTCATCGTACCGTCTCTCAGAGCAGCCAGTGCGGAATTCGCATTTTCTGTATCTGTGAATTTCAGGATAGTAGCCTTGACCGGCTTATAACGTTCCAGAAGCGTGTCATAGGACTCATCGATATAGAGGTCTGTCAGCTTTTCAGCCTGCAGGGAAGGGATCAGATAATCGTTGATGTAATCGTCTTCCGTCAGTCCTGCATCCTCCAGATAATCTGTGAAGGAATCGCTGTAGATCGTTTTGTACATATCAAGCGTGCTCTGGGCAGATTCTTTCATTTCATCTGTTACTTCAACTTCCTGTGAAGTGATGACCTTTGTTGCGTCGCTGACTACCTGTGTTGAGCCGGCGTAGTTGTACATGATGTTGTATACCTGCTGCTTGGTGATCGCTGTTTTGCCGACCTTCATCAATGTATCAGAACCGTTTTTCAGAGAGGCTGTCGCATCGGAGCAGCCGCTCAGCAGGCTGAGCACCATAGCCGCAGAACAGATCGCTGTAATCTTTTTCATCTTAAGCCTCCTTACTCACCTGTGTAATATTTTGACATTGCTGCTTCGAGTTCTGCATTGCCGCTGAAGTCGAGACCGATCTCCTGGGCTTTTTCCCACATAGCGATCTCATCGAGCGATGTGTCATAGGAACCGATCAGTTCCTCATACGGAGACTGGCCGTTTCCGACAGTCACTTCTGTCTCACCGGCTTCGTTTGTTTCGGATGTTGTCTCAGTTCCGGCTTCCAGTGTTTCTTTCGTGGAAGCGTCGTTTCTGATTCTGAAATAACCGAATGACTCTGAATATACCCAGTCACTGACTTCACCCTCATCAAGGGCAAGCGCAGCATTCAGGAATGCTTCATCAAGTGTTGTTGTGTTGACATCGACGACACCCAGGTAACCGCCGTTGGGAGCGGTGGAAGAATCTTCCGAATGATCACGTGCTGCATCAGCGAAGCTGCCTGCTGCAAGGGCATCATCTACAGCCTGCATTCTTGCTGCCTCATCCTCATTGGGCTCCTCAGTCTTCTCGGAATCCGCGGAGAACTTGACCAGGATGTAGGAGATCTTGCGGATCTTCAGTTCATCAAAGTGATCACTTGCATACTGTTTGACGATCTCGGTTCTCTTAGCATTATCGATCAGATACTGCTGCAGATCATCATATCCGTTATATCCCATCTGGATCAGTACTTTTTCAAGCTGCTCTTTGTAATCAGCAGGATAGTTTGACTGATAGCTGGCGATAATGGAAGCTGCCTGGGCAGCAGCGTTTGTTTTCATTTCATCTGTTGTTTCAACTGCTTCTGCAGCAACTGTCTTGTCGATCAGTGAAGCAACAGCTGAAGAACCGTAGGTTTTGTAAAGTGAATCATACAGATTGGCAGCCGTCACATCCTGTGAATTGATCTCGTAGAGAACATCCTCACCGTTGACCGTCTTGCCTTTCAGTTTTCCATGATTGGTATCATAGATGTAAAATACGCTGACTCCTGCAAATAATAATGCCAGGAGACAAACGAACCAGTTCTTTTTTAAGAATCCGTTCATAACTTCCTCCTCAAAAGCGCTTAATCATTATAATGTAGACAATTTTAGTTTGCAACGAATCATAATCTGAATATTACGTGAACAATGCAGATAATAATCGTTTTTCAACACTGTTTTAACGAATGATGCTATAATGCCTGTCGGAAGTGAAGGGTGGCTATGCTTATGAAAAGTTTAAAGATCAAAGATCTTCATGTAGAGATCGAAGGCCGCGAGATATTAAAGGGTGTAAATCTGACTGTCAACGAGAATGAAGTGCATGCACTGATGGGACCGAACGGAAACGGAAAATCCACACTGCTTGCCGCTATCATGGGACATCCTAAATATGTCGTGACACAGGGTGAAATTGAATATGACGGAAAGAACATCCTGGAAATGCCGGTAGAGGAGCGCAGCAAAGCAGGACTGTTTTTAGCTATGCAGTATCCGCAGGAGATCCCGGGAGTAACAAACAGTGATTTCCTCAGAGCAGCGATGAATGTGCGCAGGGAACGTCCGATCCCGCTGTTCTCATTTATCCGTGAAATGGAAAAGACGATCAAGGAACTGGATATGAAAGAGGATCTGGCTCACAGATTCGTCAATGAAGGCTTCTCAGGCGGCGAAAAGAAAAGAAATGAGATCGTCCAGATGAAGCTTCTGAAACCGTCTTTGTCAATGCTTGACGAGATCGACAGCGGTCTTGACGTAGACGCGCTGAAGATCGTTGCCAATGCGATCAATAAACAGAGACAGGACACAGGAATGAGTCTGATCATCGTATCCCATTACGAGCGTTTCTATGAACTGATCGAACCGGAGTTCACACATGTGCTCGTTGACGGAAAGATCCTTCTGGAAGGCGATGCCGAGCTGGCAAGAAAGATCGATACGGAAGGCTATGACTGGATCTACAAAGAGTACGGCATTACGCCTGAGCGCGAAGAAGAAAAACCCGTACCGGTCAGTATCGGAACATGCGCGGTACGTGAAACTGTCGAGAAGGCGGTGGGAAAATGATCGAGGTGCATGTTAACCAGGACATTGCACTTCCCGCCGGATTCAGCGAATATGTGATCGAATCTGAACGTGATCTTGAACTGACGTTCAGCGGAAGCGGTAAATGCCAGGCATTTATCCGCATCAGAAAATGCCCGAACCTCAGGATCCGCACATTTGCCTCAGCCGGAGCTGATATTTCCTATCTGTTCTGGAATGATTCCGAGACACCGGTCACGGCAGATGAATCACATGAGGTGATGGCTGATGCTTCACTGAAGATCGCATACGGGGAATGCAATCATGCCGAAACCAAACGCAATGTCTGGGTCGCACTGCGTCAGAACGGTGCCTATGCACTGGTCAGCAGTGCAACACTGGCAGAGGATAAAAAGAACACCCGGATGGAAGTCGTGAACTATGCGCCGCATACAGTCGGAGAAATGAAGAATTTTGCTGTTGTCCTGAAAGGAGGCAATTTCTTCATTGATGCGATCGGCAAGATCGTCAAAGGCGCTTACGCATCCCAGTCCCATCAGACTTCAAGGGCACTGTGCTTTGAAGAAGGACAGAATTCCGAGATCATCCCGGAACTTCTGATCGACGAAAACGATGTCCAGGCTTCCCATGCAATGAGTATCGGCCGCATGGATGATGAGCAGCTTTACTATCTGCAGAGCAGAGGTTTAAGCATGCGTCAGAGCATCATGCTGATGAGCACCGGCTATCTCATGCCGATCACCGAATTCATCGATGATGAAGGCCTGAAAGAAAGACTGAAGAGCGAGATGGAGGAAAAAATTGCAAGATTATGATTGACGTGGAAAAG
This sequence comes from uncultured Erysipelotrichaceae bacterium, assembly GCA_946622165.1. Taxonomy (GTDB): domain Bacteria; phylum Bacillota_I; class Bacilli_A; order Erysipelotrichales; family Erysipelotrichaceae; genus Bulleidia. The sequence goes on along the minus strand of CAMOPG010000001.1, from coordinate 36,269 downwards.
ATCAGGCAGGATTTTCCGATGTTCTCCAGTCATCCGGATCTTGTCTATTTCGATAACGGAGCTACAACATTCAAGCCCCGCTGTGTGATCGATGCAGTAACGGAATTTTATGTATCCGGCACATCAAATGTACACCGCGGCGATTATCCGATCGCAATTGAAGCGGACCGTCATTACGATGAATCCAGAAAGATCATTGCGCAGTTCCTGAACTGCGATCCGAAAGAGGTCGTATTTACAGCAGGAGCCACTGCTTCAATGAACCAGATCGCCTACGGGTTTGCCCATAACTTTCTGAAAGCCGGAGATGTCATTCTCACAACGGAAGCCGAGCATGCCAGCAACCTGCTGCCGTGGTACCGTCTGGAACATGAATACGGCATCAAGGTGGAATACATTCCTGTTGACAGACAAGGTGTCTGCCATATTGAAGATGTTGAAAAAGCGATCCATCCTTCCGTCAAAGCGATCACGATCGCTCACGTTACCAACGTGCTCGGTTCCGTGCAGCCTTTGAAGGAAATCGCGGCACTGGCACACCGCAATGGCATTTATGTGGTAGCAGACGGCGCGCAGAGCGTACCGCACAGACCGACCGATGTAAAAGACCTGGATGTTGATTTCCTGGCATTCTCATCACATAAAATGTGCGGACCCGGCGGTGTCGGCGTCCTGTACGGAAAATACGAACTGCTGCAGCAGATGGATCCCATGATGCTGGGAGGCGGCATGAATGCCAGATTCCAGTCATGCGGAGATATGCAGCTGAAGCAGGCTCCGGAAAAGTTTGAAGCAGGCACACCGAATATTGAAGGCGTGATCGGCGTCGGCGCAGCAGCGAAGTACCTGATGTCGATCGGCATGGAAGAGATCCATGCATATGAAAAGGACCTGAGAAAATATTTCGCCGACAAGATGAAGCAGCTTGACAATATTGAGTTTTACAATCCGGACAACGAGACCGGACCTGTAACATTCAATGCCAAAGGCGTCTTTGCACAGGATGGGGCAGGGTATCTGGCAACCAAGAACATAGCTGTACGCTCAGGCAACCACTGCGCAAAGATCCTTCATGAGATCATCGGCACCGATCAGACGATCCGTGCATCACTCTACTTCTACAATACGAAAGAAGAAGCAGATCGTTTCGTAGAGGCAGCCAAAGAGATCTCTGTGGAAAATGCCATCAGTTTCCTGTTTTAAGGAGGGTCGGAAACATGAGTGAAATTGAAAAAATGTTAAGTGATCCGATGGTATTAAGAGAGCTTGTCATGGATCATTATCAATACCCGCACAACCATAAACTGACCAGATCGGATCTTTACCGGTCTGTCCATATGGCTTCAGAAAGCTGTATCGATGATATTACCGTGGAATCAAGGATCGAAAACGGCGTGATCGAAGATATTCAGTTCGAAGGTGAAGCATGCACGATCAGTACAAGCTCCACCAGCATCATGACCGATCTTCTGATCGGAAAGACCGTAGAAGAAGCCAAGGAGATCATCCGCAATTATTTCAATATGGTCGATGGAAAAGAATATGATCCCGAACTGCTGCAGGAAGCGCTCGTTATGAGAAATGTCCACAAGCAGGCTAACCGCATTAAGTGCGCGACCATCGGCTGGAATGCAATGAAGCAGATGATAGAAGAAAGCGAGGCGTCCCATGAGTGAGAATGATCAGGCTGTACTGACTTCCCAGGATGATTATCAATATGGTTTTCATGACAAGGACATCTCTGTCTTTGATACGGGAAAAGGTCTGAATGAAGATGTTGTCAGACAGATCTCAAAGATCAAGGGTGAACCGGAATGGATGACAGAGTTCCGGGTAAACGCATTCCATGTATTTGAGAAGATGCCGATGCCCAAGTGGGGACCCGATCTGTCAGAGATCGACTTCCAGGATTTCACATATTACAAAAAGGCTACAAGCGACACGGAAAAAAGCTGGGACGATGTTCCAGAAGAGATCAAGAATACATTTGAACGTCTGGGTATTCCCGAAGCAGAACGGAAATATCTGGCCGGCGTAACGACACAGTACGAATCCGAAGCTGTTTACCACAACATGCTGGAAGAAGTCCAGTCAAAGGGCGTCATCTTCCTGGATATCGACAGCGCACTGAGAGAATATCCTGAACTGTTCAGAAAGTACTTTGCAACGATCGTACCGCCCAGTGACAACAAGCTGGCTGCCCTGAACTCTGCTGTATGGTCAGGCGGAAGCTTTATCTACGTGCCTCCGGGCGTGAAGCTGGACAAACCGCTCCAGTCATACTTCCGCATCAACAGTGAATCCATGGGACAGTTTGAACGTTCCATCATCATCGTCGATAAAGGCGCGGAAGTGCAGTATGTTGAAGGCTGCACAGCTCCTCAGTATTCAAAGGATTCCATGCATGCCGCAGTCGTTGAAGTATTTGTCGGCGAAGGCGCCAAGGCAAGATATTCCAGTGTGCAGAACTGGTCCGGCAACATCCTGAATCTTGTAACAAAGCGCGCGAAAGTCGAAGCAAGAGGCACCATGGAATGGATCGACGGAAACATCGGTTCCAGGATCTCCATGAAGTATCCTGCCTGCATTCTGGCAGGTGAATATGCAAGAGGCATGTGCATTTCTGTCGGCGTCGGATCCAAAGGACAGTTCCAGGATACCGGCGCGAAGATGATCCATCTCGCACCGCATACCTCATCCTCGATCATATCGAAATCTGTATCCAGAAACGGCGGCGTGACCAACTTCCGCGACTGGATCCGCATGGGCAAGAACGCCAGTGATTCACGTGCAAAGATCGAATGCGATACGCTGATCCTGGACAACATTTCCAGAAGTGATACGATCCCGCTCAATATCAACAGCAACGCTTCTTCAACGATCGAACATGAAGCCAAAGTCTCCAAGATCTCTGAAGAAGAGCTGTTCTATCTGATGAGCAGGGGACTCAGTGAGAATCAGGCAACAGAGATGATCGTCATGGGATTCCTCGAGCCGTTCACAAGGGAACTGCCGATGGAATATGCTGTCGAACTGAACCAGCTGCTCAAGATCGACATGACAGGATCGATCGGATAACATGAAAAAAGCAGAAGCCAGAAAAAACGGTCTGAACAGACGCAGAGAACTGACGGAAGCTGAACGGAATGATTTCAATGCGTCCATTGCCGCAAAGGTGATGGACGCTGTTTCTTCAGCCAAGGTTATCGGATGCTACGTATCATTCCGTCAGGAAGTCTCCACGCATGAGCTGATCACAAACCTGATCCGTGCAGGAAAACAGGTCGCTGTGCCGAAGACCTTGCCCGATCATCTGGAGTTTTATCTGATCGGATCACTGGATGAACTGAAGCCGGGCGTCTTGGGGATATTGGAACCGGACCACGGCACGGTCATACATCCTTCAAAGATCGATATCATGCTGGTGCCTTTGTCTTCCTTTGATGAATGCTGTCACAGAACAGGATACGGGAAGGGGTATTATGACCGTGTACTGCCGTATTGCAGGATGAGCATCGGACTGGCATATGAATGTCAGAAATGTGACCGCATCGAAACAGATCCCTGGGATCAGACACTGGATCTGATCATCACAGAACGCAGCATCTATCAAAAACAGCTGCCGGAAACATGAAGGTTGAATCAGAAATGAATTATGGTAAAATAATCTGTGCACGGACGCTTAGCTCAGTTGGGAGAGCGCACCCTTCACAGGGGTGATGTCGCAGGTTCGAGTCCTGTAGCGTCCACTCAGATGATCAGGAAATGCTGCATGAACTGCGGCATTTTTTTATCGGTCAGATCATGTGAATTTCAATTTGAAAATTTTCTGCTAGAATAACCGGGTCGAAAGCAAAGGTGAAAAATGGAAAACAAAGAAAACAGAAATACGGAAAACAAAATGGGCACCATGCCGATCTTCCAGCTCCTCATGAGCATGGCCATCCCGATGATGCTGTCGTTCTTCATCCAGGCAATGTACAACATCGTTGATTCAATGTTTGTCGCAAGGATCTCGGAGAATGCATTGACAGCCGTATCGCTGGCATTCCCGATGCAGCAGATCATGAATGCCATCAGCATCGGTACCGGCGTCGGCATCAGTGCGAGCATTCCGCGCGCACTGGCAAGAAAACAGAACAAACAGGCAGACAGTCTGGCAAACACCGGCATATTCCTGTGTCTGTGCTATGTGATCGTATTCATCATATTGGGCCTGACATTCACCCGGAAGTTCTACAGCATGCAGACGGGCGTGCCGGAGATCGTAGAAGGGGGAACCGCATACCTGACGATCATCTGGACGATGTGCTTCGGAATGTTCTACGGCGTTCTGTTTGAAAAGATGCTGACATCTTCAGGATCTGCCTCCCTGGCAATGATCGCTCAGACATGCGGCGCGGTCTTCAACATTATCTTCGATCCGCTGCTGATCTTCGGGATCGGTCCGTTCCCGGAAATGGGGATCTCCGGTGCCGCACTGGCAACGGTCATGGGACAGATCTTTGCGGCGGTGATCGCATTCTGGTTCAACGTCAAAAAGAATCAATGGATCAGTTTCAGCCTGGAAGGGATCCTGCATCCCTCGATCAGAGCAGCCAAAGAGATCTATGCGATCGGATTTCCTTCCATGATCACCATGGGACTGGCTTCCATGAGCTCATTCTTCATCAATCAGGTACTGCTGTCATACAGCACGACTGCGACAGCTGTATACGGAATCTGGCTGAAACTGCAGAACTTCTGCTATATGCCGGCGTTCGGAATGAATAACGGAATGGTTCCGATCCTCTCATACAATAACGGCACAAGACGGTATGACCGTGTATGGGGAACGATCCGCTACGCACTGACGATCATTCTGAGCCTGATGATCGTACTGACCATTGTGTTTGAATTCATACCGCAGACACTGCTGGATCTCTTCAGCGCATCTGATGCGCTGCGTCAGATCGGTGTCACAGCGATCCGCACCTGTGTCATCTCACTGACCATGGGCGGCGTATGCGTGATCCTTGGCTCAGCGATGCAGGCGCTTCAGCATGCGCGCTATGCGCTTGTCGTCAATGTGCTCCGCGGTTTCCTGATGCCGGTCGCATCGTTCTATCTGCTGTCCGTCATCTTCCGCGACATACTGAAGCTGTGGATCGCCGTACCGCTGGCAGACGGCATCGCATGTGCGGCTGCCATTCTGCTCTACCGCAGAATGAAGCGTGACCTGCTTCAGGAAGAAGCAGGATCCTGAGAAAGCAGAACACGGAAATATGCCTGATCATGATCAACGGTATTTCCGTGTTTTTGTATGAAGTGCTGAAAAACAGAGATCTTCAATACGATGCCTGATGAAAAAACCGTTCATGACCCGTCGATCAGCAGTCATAAGCAGCAGAATGAAATAATTTACAGTATTTTTTCATTAGACTTCGTTAATTTTTTGAGGAAATAAGCATCAGTATTTCATTTTCTGAATTTGTAAGTATAATATTTAAGTCTATTGCAGAAATGCACCAGACAGACTGTTTCAAGAAAGAGAAGGAGAAAAAAATGGCAAACAAACTTGTTTACAGCGGAAAAACGAAAGATGTATTCGCACTTGACAATGGCAACTATCTCTTAAAATTCAAAGATGACTGCACCGGAAAAGACGGCAAGTTTGACCCGGGTGAGAACTCCATCGGACTGACGATCGAAGGCGTCGGCGATGTCAACCTGAGAATGAGCATTTATTTCTTTGAAAAGATCAACGCTGCCGGAATCAAAACACACTTTGTGTCTGCAGATCTGGACAACACAACAATGGAAGTACTTCCTGCAAAGGTGTTCGGACACGGTCTCGAAGTTATCTGCAGAAATAAGGCAGTCGGAAGCTTCATCCGCCGTTATGGTGAATATATTGAAGCTGGTACAGATCTTCCTTCTTATGTTGAAACAACATTCAAGAACGATGCACTGGGTGATCCGCTCGTTACAAAAGACGGACTTGTATGCCTCGGCATCATGACTGAACAGCAGTATGAAGATATCAAGAACATGACAAAGCAGATCACAAAGATCGTAGCTGACGATCTGCTCGAAAAAGGTCTTGTACTGTACGATATCAAGTTCGAATACGGCTATGACGCTGACGGAAAAGTTATGCTCATCGATGAGATCGCTTCCGGCAACATGAGAGTTTACAAGGACGGCGAATATATTGAACCGATGGAACTCTCCAAGCTGTTCTTCGAAAAATAATCACATCGTCATTTACAGCAGCCCGCAGTCAAACTGTCAGGGCTGTTTTTTTGTGATTTGGTTGAAGGCATATGCCGGTAAGACAGTTCCTGGATCACTATATTAACTGCCGGTTAATACAGCAGCGCCTTCTGTTAACGGATAATCAGTACAAGCGACCCCGGATCAGTGCTATCTTGAATACAGGAGGAGATGCTTATGATCGGAGATGTGATCAGACAACGACGTCTTGTATTGAATATGACACAGGCTGAGCTTGCGGAACAGACAGGAGTCAGTGCGCCGGCAGTCAATAAATGGGAAAAGGGCATGTCCTGTCCTGATGTGATGATCCTTCCGGTACTTGCAAGAGTACTCAGGATGGACATGAATGATCTGTTTGATTTCCGCAAGGAAATGTCCATGGAAGAACTGAATGCCTTCATCGGGGAACTGCGTTCATCCTTGTCAGACATGAGTATTGAAGAACTGCATGACAGGATCACGGCCAGGATACATGAGTATCCGGGTGATGCCAGACTCCTGTACAACTGTGCTGCAATGCTGAATTATGCATTGATCATCAAGAATGAACTGAACGAAGAACATGCGGAAATGCTGGAGGAACTGCTGAAGAAAACCGAAGCAGCAGATCCGGCCTATCATGACGCAGTCAATGAGACGCGTCTGTCCATAGACCTTGTGCTTGAACGATATGATCAGGCAGAAGAGATCATGCAGAAGATGCACCGTCCGTCTGTTGATCTGGATATGGTCAAGGCGCAGATCAGCAGCGAAAAAGGGAAGCCGGAAGAAGCGATGCAGATCATGACACGCAGTATTTTCCTGAGTGTCAACGAGCTCATCAACCGGATGATGAAACTGCGCGGTTTTGCTGACAGGTGCGGAAATGAAACAATACGCGATGAAGCATCTTCCGTGATCCGTCAATTGAGAAGCGTATTTGATCTATGGGAATTCTATGACATTGAAGACGACCTTGCGGCAGCTGTCAGAAATCATGACAGGGAAGGCATGCTTCAGGCAATGAAGAAGCTGATCATGATCCTTAAGGAACCATACAGTTTCTCGCAGTCTGTTCTGTTTGAAGGACTCAGCACGAAAGAAGCACGTATTGACCAGAGTGTCATCAACAGGCTTATGGATGAGATCAGAAACAAGGCAGAAACGGACGAAGACGGCTTTATGAAAAATGACGCGGAACTGATCCGCCTCCTGGAGGAAGGAAAAGTATGACGAACGCTGTTGAAGTACATGAACTGAAAAAGGCATACGCACATTTTGATCTGTATGTACCGGAATTCACGATCCCGTTCGGATCGGTCATGGGACTGATCGGTGAGAACGGCGCAGGCAAGACGACTCTGATCCGTCTGCTCTGCGGCGTCATCGGAGCGGACAGCGGAGAGATCGTTGTGCTTGGCACAGATCAGATCCGCGCAAGAAACCTGATGAATGACGTTGGTGTCGTAACGGATGAAGAAGCGCTGGTGCCGTATATGACCGCAAAGGAAACAGGCACCATGATGTCAGGCATTTACCGGCACTGGGATGCTGAAAAATACAGGCAGCTGATACAGATGCTTGATGTTCCGCAGGAAACAAGGTTCGGTGAACTGTCCAGAGGAAACCGCATGAAAACAGCACTTGCCTGTGCGTTATGCCATCGCGCAAAACTGCTGATGCTGGATGAAGCAACAGGAGGTCTTGATCCGGTGGTCAGGGATCATGTGCTGAATCTGATCACAGAGTTTGCCGCACAGGAAGGACATGCTGTATTAATGTCCTCCCACATCGTTTCAGATCTTGAAAAAGCCTGCACAGACATCACATTCCTGCATCAGGGCAGAGTCATCCTGTCAGAAAAAAGAGATGTCCTTGCACAGAAACACGGCAGTATTGAAAAGCTGTTCCTGGAAATGGCAGAAAGGTAAATCGTATGAAAGGTCTGTTTTATAAAGACGTGCTCGTATTGCTGAGAAAGTTCCGCACCTATATTCCGATGTGTATCCTGTTCGTCGGTATGGGCGGGATCATGGAGGACGGCATGTTCTGGGCAGTGTACGGCGTCATGTTTACCGCAACAATGGTATCATCCCTGATGGCGGATGAAGAAAACACCGGATGGAATGATACGGCATCTTATCTTCCGCTGTCCGCCCGTACACAGGTGAGTGAGAAATATGTGTTCAGTCTGCTGTGCATACTCAGCTTTATCGTCGTGTATACTGCCGCGGCGATGATCGGCGGAAAACCCTTATACGAAATCAGCACAGGCCTGGTTTCCATCGTCATGACTTCAGAGATCGTATTCCTGTTTTCGCTGCCGTTTACGATCATGTTCGGCGTACAGAAAAGCGGACTCATCCGTCTGATCGTAACAGCGGTCCTAGTATTCTTCGGAATCACGGTCCTGCAGGGCGGACAAGGCTTCCTTGATCTGCTCGCCGGGAAAGAATACATGATGTACATCATTCTGCTGGGGACAACAGCACTGTATTTTCTCTCCTGGTATATTTCCATCGTACTGAAAGAGCGTGTCATACAGAATTCGTAATAACTGTTTTTCATAAGAATGCACTGACCGGGATATCTCACACAGGGATATCCCGTTTTATGACAAACGGCAGAAATTGGAGAATATTCTTTCCGTAAAAATGCGATCATCGTATACAATAAGCAGGTGAATGGAGATACAGCATGATTCTTTCCCTGGAAAATGTCAGCTTCAAATATGTTACGGAACCGATCCTCGATCACGTGAATTTTGTCGTGAACGAGAAAGACAAATGGGGCGTTGTAGGTCTCAACGGCGCCGGCAAATCAACGCTGCTGCAGATCATGGCGGGTATTGAAAAGCCGGATGATGGACAGGTCATATTTCTGAAGAAATACAAGATATCCTACTGCCCGCAGTCTATGGAATTTCCTCCCGGAAAAACGGTATACGAAACGGTTCGCTCATATGTATCGGAAGAAACGGAAGTATACCAGATCAGATCCATACTGAATAAGCTCGGCATCACCGACCATGAGGAACAGATCGATGTGCTCTCCGGCGGTCAGAAAAAGAGGGTCGCACTTGCAATCTCTTTGATCCGCAAAGCAGACCTGTATCTTCTGGATGAGCCGACCAATCATCTGGACCAGGATATGATCGTGTGGCTGGAACGCTATCTCCAGAGAGTATCCAAGGCAGTTGTCCTTGTGACCCATGACAGATATTTTCTGTCACGCATTACCGACCATATCGTCGATATTGAAAAAGGTCATCTGTATGCATATGAAGGAAACTATGCGGATTACCTGGAACAGCGTGAGGTCCGTTACCGCCAGGCTCTGGCTGCGGAACAGAAACGTCAGAACTTTCTGCGCACGGAGATCGAGTGGATCAGAGCAGGAGCACCTGCAAGATCGACCAAGCAGAAGGGAAGGATCCAGCGGTTTGAACAGATCGCCGCAATGGAAGCCCCGGAAGAGAGGGTATCGCTGGAACTGAAATCAGCGAACACACGTCTTGGAGGCGTAACGATCGAGATCAATGACGTCTCAAAAGCATACGGTGATAAAAAGCTGTTTTCGGGATTCAGCTACAATGTCGGCAGGATGGACAGGGTCGGGATTATCGGGCCGAACGGATGCGGAAAAAGCACGCTGCTGAAGATCCTGACCGGACAGCTCGAGCCTGACAGCGGAAATGTCAGGATCGGCGATACCGTGAGGATCGGATACTTTGCCCAGCAGAATGAAGTGTTTGAAAAAGACCAGCGTGTGATCGACTATCTGAAAGACTTCGGTGATATCGTATATACCGCAGAAGGTGATCCGATCACAGCCAGCCAGATGCTGGAACGCTTCTTGTTTTTCAAGGATGAACAGTATAAACCGATCTCCAAGTGTTCAGGAGGAGAAAAGAGAAGACTGTATCTCTGCTCGATCCTGATGGGCGCACCGAACATTCTGGTGCTGGACGAGCCGACCAATGACCTGGACACGGAAACACTGACGATCCTGGAAAACTATCTGGATGATTTCAAAGGGGCAGTCCTGACAGTCTCCCATGACAGATACTTCCTGGATAAGATCGCCGACAGACTGTTTGTGTTTGAAGACGGAAGGATCAAAGTCGTTCAGGAAACATATTCCGATTACCTGGAAAACAAAGAAAAGAAGTCAGAGTACAAACCGGAACAGACGCAGGCGGCTGTGCAGGTGAAAAAGCCGTCCTATCGTCTGACCTATATGGAAAAGAAAGAACTGGCAGCTCTGGAAGAGAAGATGCCGGAACTTGAGGCAAAAATCAAGGCTTTGGAAGATCAGCTGAATGAACTCACGGATTTTGAAAAGATCCGGGAAGCAGGGGATCTGCTGGAAGAAACAAGGAATGCCCTGGAAGAAACAGAACTCAGATGGATGGAACTGTCCGAAAAAGAAGCCTGAGCAGCGGAGCATATCTGCTGCTTTTATCATGCAGGCATCTGAATTGATGAAAAAGTTTCATTAAATACGAAAACAAGCAAAAAATATTTCATATATATTTACACTGAATCTTGAATTGTGTCTGCAGACAAGTAAAATGAAAGCAATTCAATGAGCAGAAGAGTATCCCAGGAAGCCCATCAGCGAGCCGGAACAGAGTGGAAGTCCGGCGGCAACACCGAAGGAGAAGCGCATCTGTGAGAAGCTTTCCGGAACTGACAGTATGGAAAGCCGTCTGCCGCGTTAAGGCTTAGAGAGGCCGGCAAATGACTGCCGGCAACCAGAGTGGTACCGCGATGAATGTCGTCCCTGGACAGGGACGGTTTTTTATTTCAGGAGGAACGATCTATGAGCAGACGACGAAGAGGGGTGATTCCCGTTTGAATCTGAAGATGAAAAGAAAGAAGGAGAAGACTATGAAACATATGAAGAAATTAGCAGGAATGATCCTGACAGCAGCGACCGCACTTTCATTTGCAGGTTGTTCTTCCACAGAACCCGCAGGTTCCGGTTCCGATCCGACAGGAACACCTGAAATGACCAGCCAGAAGATGACAGTTGCCGTGCCCGGCCAGTTCACAACGATGGATCCCGGCCTGAATACGGAAACAAACAACAGCTATGTACTTTCACATCTGTACAGCGCAATGTTCCAGAGAGATGTCAACGGCGGCATCGTTCCGATGCTGGCGGAAGACTATGATGTTTCCGAAGACGGTCTCGTGTACACGTTCTATCTGAAGGACGGCATCAAATGGAGTGACGGAACGCCCATCACTGCCCAGGATTTTGAATATACATATCTGAGAAACCTGTCCTATGGCGCAGACAACGCGTTCGCTGTATATAATCTCCAGCAGTATATCGCCGGTGCTTCCGAATACAGTGAAAAAGCATATCTGGATCCTGAATTCGACTGCACAAAAGAAGACCACAGTGAAGTCGGCGTCAAGGCGATCGATGATAAAACATTTGAGCTGACACTGAAGATGCCGTGCTCTTACCTGACACTTCTGATGTGCTCAGGTGCATGGGAACCGCTGCCCCAGAGCACGCCCCAGCACACTTCAACATGGTCACTTGAAGCAGGCAATGTCACAAGCGGACCGTACACACTGTCAGATCTGAATATCAATGAGAAGGCAGTTGCAGTCAAGAATGAAAACTACTATGACGCCGACAGCATCACCATGGATGAGATCTCATTCATCGTAATGTCTGACCAGTCTTCCCAGTCAATGGCTTTCGAAGCAGAAGAAATTGATGTTGCGCTGAGCGTTTCCAATGAAACAGCCACAAACTATATGGGTACAGAGAATCTGTTCTCCTATACTGCTCCGACAACATACTGCGTATCATTCAATACCGGCGTCAACGGTCCTGAATGGGCAAAGGATATCAATGTCAGAAAAGCACTGGCAAAAGCGATCGACACAGATTCGATCGTCGAAGTACTCGGCGGAGATTCGTTCTTCCAGAAACTGGAAGGATTCGTACCTGCAGGCGTGCCCGGTGCATCCGGTGACTACCGGACAGAAGGGGACGACCTGAATGATGCATATGAACTCGCATATGATCCTGAGGGTGCTGCTGAACTGCTGGCACAGGCAGGATATGATGAAGCGAATCCTCTGCACATCGTCTACAGATATTCCAACAGCGGAAACAACGCGGATCTTGCAACGATCCTGCAGGAACAGTGGGCATCTGTCGGCGTTGAAGTTGAGTTCAGCGCGCTTGAATCAGGCGTTTACTGGGATCAGTTCGACCAGGGGCTGTTTGAACTCTGCAGATACGGTCTCAGCGTAAGCCACCCGATCACCGGTCTTGATGTCTGGACAACAGGCATGCAGATCGTACCGGCAGTCTCCGATGAAAAATTCGATCAGCTGATGCTTGACGCAAAATGGGCAGGGGATGTGGATGAAGCGCTCAATATCTGCCATGAAGCAGAAGAATATCTGGTCGATGAAATGGCGTACATCGTACCGCTTTATCAGCCGAAGAACTCCATCCTTGTTCAGAAGAGCCTTTCCGGCTATGAACTGCACGGTTCCACACTGTACTGGGGCTACTGCACCAACAACAAGTAATATATCCTGACATTCATACATCTATGCGGCGCAGCCAGAGGGCAGCGCCGTTTTTATACGCAAAAACAGCCGGAACACTGTCCGGCTGCTGAACAGGCACGTTGCTTACTGATCCTGTTCATTGTTCTGATTGTTTTCGCTGCTGTTGTTCTGTTTGTTCTTTTCTCTGTCTTCCAGCATTTTTTCCGTAGCTTCTGCAAGCTTCACGGAAGATACATATGTAGCTGCGGATATGATCGCTGTTGCGGCAGCCACGACAGTGAATTTCAATAATCTTCTCAGCATAGTTTCTCCTTTTTGACGACTGGTCAAATTCAATATATATGAAATGTGCCGCAGAAATATGTGAAAGAAGAGGTGAAAAGTTTAAGGTTTGCGCGTACCGTCTTCCCATTGTCTGTACAGCTGTTCGCACATGCCGATATAGCGGCCGCTGTTTGCGACAGGCGTTACAGGACTCTGCAGACAGCCTTCCCTGATCAGTCTGCAGTAGTGCTCCAGTTCATACCGGAATTCATATCTGCAAGGAAAGCTGATGTGTTCTTTCAGTTCATCCGCTTCGTAAACGAACGCTTCCGAAGCTTTCCAGTAATCAGGTATTTCGATCCTGCCGTGATCCAGCCAGATGGTCAGGCCGTTCTGAAACAGTACCTTTGAGGAGACGAACAATGAGGCAAGCACATTGTTCTCGGTCATAACGCTGATGGAACACTGATCTTCCACGGACGGTCCGAAGGATGCGGAACCCGCGCAGGAAATGATCCTGCCTGCCAGAAATTCCGTCATATGGAAGAAATATGCTTCATTGGCGATCAAAACGCCTCCGCCGGATTCTTTTTCAGTGTTCCAGCCGGTAATATACGATCCGCCGGTATAGGACTGCCGGAAGTGCATGAATCTGATCTCACCCAATGCATGCTCGTTCAGGATCTCTTTGATGCGGGAGTAGACCGGCAGGAAGGGCGTCTTGACTGCTTCGGTAATAAACAGTCTTTTTTCCTCTGCCAGCTGCGCCAGCCTGATAGCCTCAGCTTCATGCAGGACAAACGGTTTCTCCATGATGACATGTTTCCCTGCAAGCAGTGCTTTCTCAGCCCACGGGGCATGAAGGCTGTTGATAAGCGGTATATATACAGCTTCAATGTCTTTGTCCTCCAGAAGCGCTTCATAGCTCCCGTACGCACGGGGGATATTCAGCTCTTCCGCAGTCCTTTGTGCTTTTTCGCCTGATCTGGAAGCGATCGCTGCTGCTGTACCCAGGCCGCATTCCTCCAGCCCCCTGACAAAGCGGGGGACAATGGAAGCGCAGGACATAATGCCGAAACGTATCTGATCATTCATATGATTGATGCCTCTCTGAATTTATTGTATGCGTACCGTCCGGTATTTTCACCGTATATACTCATCAGAACCGCTGTGATATGCAATGTGAATTAATTCACTAAATCTATTGACAGCGGGCGTGAATCTGATATGATGATATCAGTAATGAGGGAGTAACGTGCGGAGGATATCCGCAGAGCAGATCACCATCACGGCTGACGCCTGGTCTGCTCAGAATTGTGAGACTCATACATAGCATATTGAACTGTGTATGAGAACAGAAGCTTTGTAATCAGGATACAGTTCAATGCTGTATCTGTTTTTTTGGAGGTAAGCATGAACAGAAACATTTTTGAAGCATTCAAACGCGGCGGGGCAGAGTTTGCCGGGCCGCGCCAGGCTCCGGACCTGAAACAGCTTGGGAAGAAGGTATTGCCGGTGATCGTTCTTGCCTTCGTGCTGATGGCAGGCCTGTCTTCCTTCTACAGCGTCAGTGAAGATGAACAGGCTGTTGTCACGATGTTCGGCAAAGTGCAGAGAGTCGATTCAGCAGGCTTTCATTTCAAGATCCCGTTTGCAGAGCATGTCACAAAGGTGGACATGACGACGCACGGATTCGGCATTGGTTATCAGGTGGAAGGCGGCGGTCAGAACATCGCGATCGATTCTGACGCCCAGATGATCACATCTGATTTCAACCTGATCAACATCGACTTCTATCTGGAATACAAGGTCAGCGACCCGATCGCTTATCTGTTCAATACGAACAATCCGGAAATGATCCTTGCCAATGAAGCATTGTCCTGCATCAGGGCAACGGTCACAGACTATCCGGTAGACGAGGTCATGACGACAGGAAAAGGCCAGATCCAGCAGGAGATCCGGGAATTGCTGGCGAAGGAACTCTCGGAGAAGCAGATCGGCATGCAGATCGTGAATGTCTCTGTACAGGATTCCGAGCCTCCCACAAGCGAAGTCGCACAGGCATTCAAAGCTGTTGAAACAGCCAGACAGGGCAAGGAAACAGCTGTCAATGACGCCAACCGCTACAGGAATGAACAGATCCCTTATGCGGAGGCAGAGGCAGACCGCATCATCCAGGCAGCGGAAGCTGAGAAGACAGCAAGGATCGCCGAAGCAGAAGGCCAGGCAGCCAGATTCAGCAAAATGTACGAAGAATATCAGAAATTCCCGCTGATCACCAAGAAGAGAATGTTCTATGAAGCGATGGAAGAGATCCTTCCTGACCTGAAGATCATCGTAACAGACGGCAATACGCAGACACTGATGCCGCTGGAAAGCTTCACCACAGCCGGAGGTAATGAGTGAATATGAAAAAGGCATTGAAATACATCGCAGTCCTTCTGGTACTGCTGATCGCTTCCGGTTCGGCCTATACAGTCGAACTGAATGAATACGCTGTTATCAGACACCTGGGAAGGATCGTCAGGATCGAAAATACACCGGGCATGAAATTCCGTATTCCGTTCCTTCAGACAGTCGAGATCATCTCGGCAAGAACGATCCTGTATGATATTCCGGCATCGGATGTTATCACGCGCGACAAGAAATCCATGATCGCAGACAATTTTGTCCTCTGGAAGGTAACAGATCCGCAGGCTTATATCAGAACACTGAACGCTTCATCGAACCGTGCGGAAGAACGTATCGAAGCAGCTGTTTACAACGCACTGAAGAATACGATCTCTTCCATGAACCAGGATGATATCATTGCGGCGACCGGCGAGAAGCTGACAGCCATGATCACAAAGGAAGCCAATTCCGATATCGGCCAGTACGGCATCGAGATCGTTACATCCCAGATCAAGATCCTCGGACTGCCGAGTGACAACGAATCCGCGGTCTACGAACGCATGATCTCCGAGCGCAACAATATTGCCGCAAGCTACACAGCAAGCGGTGCTTCAGAAGCTCAGAAGATCCGCAACAAGACCGACAGGGAAGTGACCGTCCTGAAAGCAGAAGCACAGCGCCAGGCAGCCATACTCAGAGCTGAAGGCGAAGAGGAATACATGAAGATCCTGCAGGAAGCCTACAATACGCCGGAAAAGGCAGAATTCTATGAATATGCCAGATCACTGGACGCACTGAAGGAATCCATGCACGGAGAAAACAAAACGATCATCCTCGACAAAGATTCAGAACTTGCGAAAGTACTGTACGGAAACTGAGGCAAAGGCAGGAGTGATCCTGCCTTTGTTGTGTTACGATGGATGGTGAAAGACTGCCGGCACGGCAAAGAGGTACTCGATGGAGCAGCGTGAATTTCTGGATATTCTGCATATCGCAGAACGTCTGAAGGACGCAGAGCGTCATTGCACAACAACAAACGGAAGAAGAGAAAGCGTCGCAGAACACAGCTGGCGGATATCTCTGATGGCATTTCTGCTGGAAGATGTGTTTCCTGAAGCAGATATCAATAAAGTGATCAGAATGTGCCTGATCCATGATCTCGGAGAATGCTTTACAGGCGACATCCCGACCTTTCTGAAAACAGATCAGGACCGCAGGACAGAGGATGAACTGCTGAATGACTGGGTCGCTTCACTTTCAGAGGACGTATCCGTCCGCATGTCTGAACTGTACAAAGAGATGGAAGCACAGCAGACGGTCGAGGCAAAGATCTATAAGGCACTGGATAAACTCGAAGCGCTGATACAGCATAACGAGTCACCGATCAGTACATGGGCAGACAACGAGTATGAACTGAACAGGACTTACGCGTTTGATACGGTGGAATTTTCCCCATGGCTGAAGGAACTGCGGCAGGAGATCCTGCAGGACACCCTGGAAAAGATCAGACTGGAAGCCCCGGACCGCAATGATGAAGGAGAACGGATATGAATGAAGGCAGAAGACTGAAGAACGAAACAGAACAGGAACTGAGGGAACGCATCGGAGATCTTTCCTATGAAGTCACCCAGCATGCCGCAACGGAATATGCGTTTACCGGCGAATATGATGATTTCTTTGAAAAAGGCCTGTACGTAGATGTTGTCAGCGGAGAGCCGCTGTTTGCATCGACGGACAAATACAACTCCGGCTGCGGATGGCCTGCCTTTACAAAGCCCGTCAGGAAAGAAGCAGTCACGAAACGCATGGACCTCAGTCACGGAATGATCCGGACAGAAGTCAGAAGTTCCGGAGCAGGCTCGCATCTGGGACATGTATTTCATGACGGACCCGCAGAGTCGGGTGGACTCCGCTACTGCATCAATTCCGCATCACTGCGCTTTATCCCGTATGAAGAACTGGAAGAGCGCGGATATGGCGCCTATAAGGACCTGTTCCGCGATTGACCGGTTATGACAGACGGCGTGTTTTTACATTCTTATTTCGCTGTACATTTTGCCTTATGAGGGTCATTGCGTGATATACTGACAGGCAAAGGAGTTCATTTTTATGGATCGGATAAAGGATCTGCTTGAAAAAAGATGGTTTGCAAATCTCGCCGCAGTCTGCGGAGGAGTTTTGCTGTATATGTTCCTGACGCATTTCACAGAGATATTTTCATGGATGTCTGGCGTGGTCAAGATATTTGAACCCGTGCTGGCAGGCATCATCATGGCATATCTGCTCGAACCGGCAGTCAGATTCTTTGAACAGAAGGTATTCAGCACCATGCCTGAAAACAGAGCACGGATGCTGGGCGTTCTGTCAGCGTTCATCCTTCTGCTGCTGATCATCATCGGTGCCTTCGGAATCATTATTCCTGCGATCGTCAGCAGCGTCAGCTCATTGGTATCCGTCATGGCGGATGAATCAGCCATCGATAATCTGATCAGCAGTCTCAACAAACTCGGCATGGATCTGCACCTGGACCTGACGATGCTGACAAGCTATCTGGATCAGGGCGTCGATGTGATCGTTGATTATATCAAGGACAACGCTGCCCAGATCCTGAATACAACGATCAATATCGGAAGCTCGATCGTCAATATCGTGATCGGACTGATCATCGCGCTGTATCTGCTGCTGGGCAAAAAACAGATCATGGGAAGCATTGCCGAATTCAGACAGGCATCCATGAAGCCTGAAACATTTGCAAAGCACAATACATTCTTCAAGCGCTGTCATGAGATCCTGATCTCCTATATCGGCTGCAATCTTCTGGATGCTGTGATCGTCGGCGTGATCAATGCCATTGTGATGATGCTGCTGGGAATGCCGTACATTTCCCTGGTCTCGGTCATTGTCGGCGTAACGAATCTGCTGCCGACCTTCGGACCGATCGTCGGCGCAGTGATCGGTTCAGTCGTGCTTGTATTTGACAGCCCGATGAACGCGCTTTATTTTCTGATCCTGACCGTCATTCTGCAGACGATCGACGGATATGTCATCAAGCCGAAGATGTTCGGCAACACACTGGGCGTACCGGCTGTGATCACGCTTGTTTCAACGATCGTATTCGGAAAGATCTGCGGCGTAGCAGGCATCCTGCTCGCAGTGCCTGCTATGGCGATCGTGATGTTTGTATACCGTGAACATTTCCTGCCATGGCTGAGAAAGCACACCCACGGTCAAACACAGAACGCATGACCGCAGCGAAGTCCGCAATAGGGAGAATACGATGATCAAGCAATCATTGAAAGAAGCAGTATGTTCAGAAACACTGTCATGCTGGAGAGAAAAACTGTTTGCCGGTACAAGCGGAAATCTGAGCTGCTATGACCGGGAAGACGATCTGATCTATATCACACCCGGTTCATTCCCGTATGATCTGATGAAGCCGGAGGACATTATGGTCATCAGACCTGACGGTACGATCGCTGACGGCCCGCACAGACCGTCCAGTGAATGGCGTCTTCATGCTGAGATCTATCGCTCCATGAAAGATGTCAGTGCCGTTGTTCATACCCATTCGCCTTATGCGACAGCTCTGGCAGTCAGTCATACCGCGATCCCCGTGATCCTGATCGAAATGGTGCCGTTTCTGGGAGGGGATGTTCCGGTCGCTGAATTTGCGCTGCCCGGAACGGAAGCAGTCGGCAGAAACGCTGTGGAAGCCATGATGAAGGACGGACGCAATGCCTGTCTGATGGCAAATCACGGCGTATGCGCTGTGGGCGGTTCACTGACGCAGGCACATATCCGCGCGACTTACACAGAGGATGCCGCAAAGATCTACTGCCATACGCTTTCAAGCGGACTTCCTGCAGTACTGATCAGGGAAGAAGATATACAGGCAATGAAGGAACAATGAGAGGCAATATGTACAGAGCTGATGAAGGAATGGGATTTATTCTGCGATATGAGAACATTGCATGGTATGAGAACGGTACTGTGCGTATTCTTGACCGCAGGATCTATCCTGTAGAGATCACATATGCTGTATGCACAAAGCATCAGGAAGTAGCTCAGGCGATCGCAGACATGGTGACGCAGAGCGGCGGTCCCTATACTGCTGCGATGATGGGCATGGCTTTGGCTGCTTATGAAGGCAGGGATCTTTCCGACGATCAGTATATGACCTATATGAAACAGGCAGCCTATACGCTGTCTCATGCAAGACCGACGACAGTCAAAAAGATGGAAGCTGTGACGCAGCGGTCAATGGTGCGCCTGGAGAAGGAACTTGCACGGGGAACGCCGCGGAATGATATTCCGGAAATGCTGTTTGAGGAAGCAGTCTGCAGACTGAATGACAACTATGATAAATATGACCGGACTGCGAAATATCTTGCAGATCAGATACCGCACAATGGAACGATCATGACGCAGTGCTTTGCCGAAACGATCGTCGGAACGCTGCTCAGGGAATGCCGCAGAAGGGGCAATGAGATCAAGGTCATCTGCCCGGAAACAAGGCCTTACTACCAGGGTGCCAGACTGACAGCGAGCGTTGCCTGTGACATGGGATTTGACACAACGGTCATCACGGACAACATGCCTGCCTATGTCATGCGTGAAAAGCATGTGGATCTGTTTACATCGGCTGCCGATGTGATCACGATGGACGGACACGTGGTCAATAAGATCGGAACACTGCAGATCGCACTGGCAGCGCAATACAATCACGTCCCGTACTATACGACAGGCACACCGGATATCGGACATCCGACGATGGATAACGTTGTGATCGAACTGCGTGACCCTTCGCTTGTCCTGGAGTCCATGGGCAGAAAACATGTACTGGATGGGATCAAAGGATACTATCCCGCTTTCGATGTGACGCCTCCGGAACTGATCAGCGGCATCGTTACGGATCGGGGAATCTTTTCACCGTACTGCCTTGACGCTTACTACCGTTCATCACAGGAATCATGACAACAGAAAAAGGTACTGTCAGCGGCAGTACCTTTCTGAACATATTCACATCACAGCGTGATCCGGCCGATGACTTTTTCAATATAAGCCGAGAATCTGTCTGATACCGATTCCGCAGTATCATCTACCTCTTCGGTCGTCAGCGGTCTGTCCAGCACGCCGGCTGCCATATTGGTGATGACGCTGAAGGCAAGCACCTTCATGCCGCAATGCGCTGCTGTCAGTGCTTCTGTTACGGTCGACATTCCCACAGCATCCCCGCCCAGGATCCGGATCGCCCTGATCTCTGCAGGGGTCTCAAACTGCGGTCCGGGCATGAACATATAAACGCCTTCATGCAGCGTCAGTCCTGAATCTTTTCCGCATTCCTTTGCCAGTTCACGCAGCTCCGGCGTGTACATGTTTGAAACATCAAAGAAGCGGGGACCGAATTCTTCGACATTCGGACCTCTCAAAGGACTGTTTCCGTTGAGCTTGATATGGTCTTTGATGATCATGATATCGCCGGCTCTGTAATCTGTGCAGACGCCTCCTGCGGCATTGGTCAGTATCACTGCCTTCACCCCGAGCAGCTTCAGTACACGCACAGGAATGACGAGCTGTTCAAAATCATATCCTTCATAACTGTGAAAACGTCCGGACATGCAGACGATCTGTCTGCCTGCCAGCGTACCGAAGATCAGCTTTCCGGCATGTGAACTGACTGTTGAGATCAGAAAGTTCGGTATTTCAGCATAATCAAACGAAACCGGGTCCTTGATCTGTTCTGCCAGCGGTCCGAGACTCGACCCCAGCACCAGCGCGATCTCAGGCTTCTGAACGATCCGTTTTCGCAGCCACTCTGCCGCGGTTTCGAAATATGAAAAATCATAACTGTAACGCATACAGATACCTCCTGCATCATGGTATCATGAACACATATAAGAGCAGGAAAAGAATATGAAGATCGATATTGAAAAATTAAGAGAAGATCTGAAAAATGACAGCCTGGGTGCTTTTTTCGGCGGCGGCTTCGGCGGCGCGCTGATCGAGGCTTCGGACATCAGGCATGCTTCAGATGAAGAACTGATCGAGATCGCCCGCAGAAAAGGAACAGATCTGCGCAGCTATCTGTCAGATGACGATGACAACTGACAGTCCGCAGGGAGTTAAATATGGACAGCAAAAAAGAGGCGGCAGATAAACTGATCGGCGTCCTGATGAGAATGGGTTATCCCCGGGAATTCGGCATTTTGATCGCTCAGGAACTCAGCGGCGAGAAAAGCATGAACCGCATGACTTCCTATCTGCTCAAGGCAAAACCGGACAGACCGGAAGAGATCGTCGATGAAATGCTGGCGATCAAAAGCGATACAGAACGATGGATCCGCAAAAAGAAAGCGGAATATACAAACAGAAAGATCAATGAATACCTGAACCGCCCGGATGACTGATCATACGGGAAGAGCTGAAGGATCATGATGATGGAGGAATGCATGTTAAATAAAAGACCGTATGTGATCTGTCATATGACAGGATCGATCGATCAGAAAGTGACCGGTGAATTTCTTTCAACAGAAGCAGGCAGAAAAGCAGCGGAAGACTATTACAGGATCCACAGAGACTTTGAAGCAGACGCATTTGCCTGCGGAAGAGTCACAATGGAAGGAAGCTTTACGAACGGCTGGTACCCGGACCTGAGTGCTTTTGAAAACTGTGAAGCGATCAGCCGCGAAGATTATATTCCTGCAGACGCATATTTCTCGGAAAAATATGCTGTTGCCTTTGACAGAAAAGGAAAGCTCGGCTGGAAGGAATCCGTGATCCATGACGAGGATCCCGGATATGACAACAGCTATGTCATTGAAGTATTGACGGAGAATGTTCCGGACGCGATCCTGCACTATTACAGGAGTATCGGCGTAGCTTATATTTTTGCCGGAAACAAGGTAATGAATATCAAGACTGCACTGGAAAAACTGTACCGTCACTTTGAGATCCGGACGATCCTTCTGGAAGGGGGAAGTGTTCTGGACGGAGCCTTCCTGAAGAAAGATGTGATCGATGAGCTGAGTCTTGTTATTGCGCCTGTACTGGCAGATGAGAAGGACAAGCCCTTGTTTGCCGGCTCCTTTATGAATGAATTCCGGCTCATGAGTGCCGAGCCTACCGAGGCAGGCAATCTCTGGGTACGCTATCACAGTATGAGTGAGAACAGCCAGCCCTGTCTCAAACTGAAAACCGTGGCTGAAGCGATCGAAATGGCGGATGAATATTCGCTGTATTACTATGATCTGAAAACAGGAGAACTGGAATACATGCCGAGTGATAAGGCGTTGCTCTATGACGGCAGCTCTGAAGACGAATTGCAGGTAATGCTGGAAGAAGATCCCGACCGCTTTGTGCAGATGCCTGACAGGCATGAACTCTTTAATTCTCCATACAGTGATTACAGGATGATGGAAGCGTTTATCGAGACACAGTCACAGTATAAAAACAAGCTCGGCAGGGCGATCCAGGGGAAAGGCGCATTCCGCAGATTCCGTGAAGCCGTAGCGCAGCTGTATCTTCTGGATGACTGGTATCAGTTCCAGAACCGCTTCCGTCTTGAAGCAGCCAAATGGTGGTGCCGGAAAGAAGGCTGGCACTTTGAATAAACGGCAGACCGCCGTGTGAGGCATTATGAAAATATCTCCAATGGAAACGTATATCCGCTGGCGCGGTGATCTGAAATTTTCGCAGGCAGGATTCAATGATGCCGACAATCTGATCTTTGCGGCGCTTTCCTACCTTGATTTTTCACCTGTTTTCAGTGACGGCAAAACAGAGGAAATGAAGCTGAAAGACTGTGCGGATATCTTAGAACAGCCCGGGGCATACAATCTGAAGACACTGGAAGGCGGGTATGAGGAGACTGTAAAGATGATCCTCCGTTCTGTACGTTTCGGAGGCGTCACTGTACGGAAATACTGCGAGATCTTTTCTGAAGAAGACCAGACACAGTTCTCAGCAGTCGAATTTGAGATCGACAGCTGGACATCCTATATCAGCTACCGCGGCACGGACAATACGATCATCGGCTGGAAGGAAGACTTCATCCTTTCGTATTCCCTGATCAGCTCACAGAAATATGCGGCTGAATACCTGAATAAAGTGATGCGTCCGCTGCGGAAATACTATGTAGGCGGACATTCCAAGGGCGGCAATCTCGCGCTCTATGCCTGCGCGATGCTCGATGCGAAAAAACGGAAAAAGCTGATCAGAGTATACGCGAATGATTCACCGGGTTTTTCTCCGGAGGTTCTCGACGTGCATCTGCTGGAGCCGCTGGCTGACAAGATCGTACGGATCAATCCTGCTTTCTGCGTGATCGGCAGGATCTTTGAGATTCCCTATGGCAGAACAGAGATCATCAATGTCAATGAATCAGGCCTCCTCCAGCATGATCTGTTCATGTGGAAACTGCTGGGAACAGGCTTTGAAGACTGCGGGGAATATGATAAAGTCAGTGACTGGGTATCAAGGTCCGTCAAGGAATGGGTCGAGAATATCGATCCTGCAGAACGGAAGATATTTGTGGATGATCTGTTCAATACGCTTTCCGCAGGCGGAGCCGGCACTGTGCAGGAGATCACCGGCAAAGGACTGAAGAAGGTCATTACAACAGCTTACTCAGGTACAAGTGAAACGACCAAGAAGCTGATCAAGGACCTGGTGTCAGCTGCAGCACTGCAGGCGGCACCGGAAAAAACGGGACAGCAGACAGCTGACCGGGAGAAATAAATGAAACTGACAGAGTGCTGGATCGAGCATCCCGTAAGGCATATCGATCGGACATTTACATATTATTATGACGGGGATATCCAGCCCGGTGTGCGTGTGAGCGTGAATTTCGCGCACCGCAATGTCATCGGTTTTGTGGAATCCGTCACAGAGACACAGGAAACGAAAGAGGAAGCTGAGAAGCGTCTTGGCATCAGTCTGAAGCCGGTGCTCTCCGTGCTGGACGACGCCCCGCTGATCACACCTGAACTGCATGATCTTGCGATGTGGATGCGTGAAAGCACGCTGTCCACGGCGATCAGCTGTTTTCAGTGCATGCTGCCGGGAAAGATCAAGCCGGGCGGAAAAGTCACGCAGGCAGTCATGGAGCGCAGAGTGCGCATCAAAGACAACGAAGTCACGCTGACGCCGAAACAGCTGGCATGCTACAGAGAGATCGCTGAGTGCAGGGAAGCTTCCTATACGGAAATGCGGAAAAAGTATCCGTCGGTTCTGGCAAAGCTGATCGAAAAAGACGCTGTTGAAGTTTTCAGTGTGGAAAAGGAAGCACTGATGCCGGTCAGCGAAGAAGAAAGCGGCAAAACGCTGACGCCTCTGCAGCAGAAGGCAGTGGATGAGATCCTCAGCAGCAGCGATCCTGTTTTCCTGATCAAAGGTGTGACCGGTTCGGGAAAAACGGAAGTATACCTGAATCTTGCACAGCATGCGCTGGAAGAAGGACGTCAGGTACTGATCCTCGTGCCTGAGATCGCGCTGACGCCCCAGATGATCGAACGTGTATCAAAGCGGTTCTCCAATGCGCTGGCAATCTATCATTCCGGTCTGAACCCGCAGGAGAAATACGAACAGTACAAACTTGTCTACAGCAATAAAGCCCGTGTCATCGTCGGTACCCGGAGCGCTGTTTTCCTGCCGTTCAGGAATCTCGGACTGATCGTCATGGATGAAGAACATGACACGTCCTACAAACAGGAAAACCAGCCGGCATATCACTGCCGTGATGTTGCCGTATGGAGGGGAAAGTACCATCATTGTCCTGTCGTTCTGGGCAGCGCAACGCCTTCCCTGGAATCATATGCCCGTGCAGTCAGAAAGGTCTATCACCTGATCCTGATGAATGAGCGCATCAATATGACGCTTCCCGAGATCAGTATCGTTGATATCCGGAAAGCAATGCAGGAAGGGCAGTCTTATATTCTTTCCGATGAACTGATCGGTGAACTGAGAAACTGCCTTGACAGAAAACAGCAGGCGATCCTGCTGCTGAACAGAAGAGGCTATCATTCCGTGATCCGCTGCCGGAGCTGTCAGACCGCACTGAAGTGCCCGCACTGCGACATTGCCATGAGCTGGCACCGCGATGAGCATCTGCTCAAATGCCACACATGCGGCACGGTGATGCGTGTACCGAAAGCCTGTCCTGAATGCGGCAGCACAGCCGGCTTTGCGGCATTCGGCTTCGGCACCCAGAAGCTGGAAGCGGAACTGCAGGAGAAATTTCCGGCAGCCGGAGTACTGCGTATGGACGCAGATACGACCGGACGCAAGAATTCCCATGAAAAGATCCTGAAGGCATTCGGGAACGGTGAAGCCGATATTCTGCTGGGTACGCAGATGATCGCAAAGGGACTGGATTATCCGAATGTGACGCTGGTCGGGATCATCAACGGTGATGAAGGGATCACCAGAACGGATTTCCGCAGCTGTGAACTGTCATTTGATCTGCTGATGCAGGCCTCAGGCCGCAGCGGCAGGAGTGAATACCCGGGCAAGGTGATCCTGCAGGTATTTGATCCTGAGCATTATGCCGTGCAGTGCGCGGAGCAGCAGGACTATGATACGTTCTTTGTTCAGGAGATGCGCTACCGTCACGCAGGCATGTATCCTCCATATACATACATGATCTCACTGACTGTTTCTTCCGATACGCAGGATAAAGCAGACAGAGACGCATACATCGTGCGGCAGGCACTGAACGGAAACTACAAGACCATCGGCGTGCTGACGCTTCTGAAGATCAATGACCGGTTCCGCAGCCGCGTGCTTCTGAAAGGGCAGGACCTGGATGAAATGCGCCGGGATGTCAGAGCATTCCTGGGCAGTCCGGAAGGCAGCCGGATCAAAGACCTGCGGATCGATGTCAATCCGCTTGTACTGGATTGAGGAGAGAGACGATGAATCCAAGACAATATGCACTGAACGTGCTGGAACAGGTTGTTGTGAATCACGGATATGCAAATCTGCTGCTGAGAAAGCAGATGGATTTTTCCGTGCAGGACATGGGACTGATCTCTGAGATCGTATACGGAACGCTGCGGAATTATACATGGCTGGAATACCAGTGGAAGCATTTTGCAAAGTCTGTCAGACCGAAAACGGCGGTGCTGCTGAACATGAGCGTATATCAGATGCTGTATCTGGATAAAGTGCCTGACTATGCGGTCATCAACGAGGCTGTAGAGATGAGCTCCAAAAAGGACAAGAGCTTTGTGAATGCAGTGCTCAGAAAGGTACAGAAACAGCAGGAACGAGCGGTCGAAAGCACAGATGAGATCGAGACGGCGGCACTGCGCTTCAGTCATCCGCTCTGGCTGCTGAAGCTGTGGAGCGCTCATTACGGGAAAGAAACAGCTCTGAAGATCGCCGAACACGATCAGACAAGAGGCCAGGTCTACGGCAGGATCAATACACTGAAGATCACAAAAGAGGAACTGCAGAAAGATGAACGCGTGCATTTCCTGAATGACATCAGTTTTACGTTTGACGGCAATCTCACAGACACGGACTGGTTCAGGAACGGACAGGTGATCATACAGGATATTGCATCAGCGATGATCCCGGAATACCTGGAAGCGGAACCCGGCATGCGGGTGCTGGATGTCTGTGCCGCACCCGGCACCAAGACACAGGAGATAGCAATGCTGATGAAAGATACGGGCAGGATCGATGCATGTGATCTTTATGAGCACCGCGTGGAACTGATCAGCAGACTGATGGAACGGACAGGCGTCAGTATCGTGAACGCTCAGGTGCGTGATGGAACACAACCTGCGCAAGACGTGCTCTATGACCGTATCCTTGCCGATGTACCGTGTTCGGGACTCGGTGATCTCAGGGGAAAACCGGAGATCCGTCTGCATACATCACCGGAAGATCTTGATGAACTGGCGGTGATACAGAAAAAGATCCTTGCGGCCAGTGCGCAGTCACTGAAACCCGGCGGGATACTTGTCTACAGTACATGTACATTGAACCGTAAAGAAAATGAGAATCAGATCGCATTATTTCTGAAGGAACACCCTGAATTTACACTGATGAAGGAAAAGACATTCTTTCCGTTTGAACTGAACAGCGATGGTTTCTATGTCGCTCAGCTGAAAAAAACGGACAGGTTTATGCTAGAATAGAACACATGCAGACGATATATGACTATACATTGAAACAGCTGGAAGAAGTGCTCGGTGAAATGGGGCAGAAACCATACCGGGCAAAACAGCTTTATACGTGGCTGTACCGGAAACGGGTTCAGTCATTTGATGAGATGACGGATCTGCCGGCTGCTTTGATCGCGCAGCTGAAAGAGAAATACGTCATCATGCCGGTAAAACTGATCGAGAAGCAGGTTGCCAGGGATCTGACAGCCAAATATCTGTTTGAACTGGAAGACGGAATGACGATCGAAACAGTTCTCATGCACTTTAATTTCGGAGAGAGCGTTTGCGTATCTTCCCAGGTCGGATGCAACATGGGATGCACATTCTGCGCATCCGGGCTTCTGAAAAAACAGAGGAATCTGACGGCCGGTGAAATTACCGGACAGATCATGTACATTCAGAAGGAACTGGATGCTGAAGAAAAACGTGTCGATAATGTTGTCGTCATGGGCACCGGGGAACCGTTTGATAATTTTGATCATGTCATGGACTTCTGCGGCGTGATCAACAGTGATCACGGACTGGCGATCGGCGCAAGACATATCACGATCTCCACCTGCGGGATCGTTCCGAAGATCAGGGAATTCGCCGCAAGGCATCTGCAGTACAATCTGGCAATTTCGCTTCATGCACCTACGGATGAACTGAGAAGCAGACTGATGCCGATCAACAGGGCATACCCCCTGGATGAGCTGATGACAGCCCTGAAGGATTACAGTACGGACAATCACAGACGTCTCACATTTGAATATATTCTGCTGAAGGGCGTCAATGATACGGATGATCATGCCAGAACACTGGCAGATCTGATCCGCGGCATGAATGCCTATGTGAACCTGATTCCCTACAATGAAGTGGATGAGAACGGATATCACAAGACGGATGCCAAAGGCGCGCTGCACTTCTATGATGTTCTGATGAAGAACGGAGTCAAGGCGACGCTCAGAACGACACATGGCGATGATATTGACGCTGCCTGCGGACAGCTGCGGGCAAAACATGAAAGGTCTGTATCCAGATGAAATACTACGGGATAACTGACCGCGGACTTGCGCGGAAAAGCAATCAGGACAGTTATATGGTCAGTGCAAATCATGCACATGATCTTTTCCTTATGGTCTGTGACGGGATCGGCGGTGCCAGAGGCGGTGATGTTGCATCACGCACTGCTGTCAGACACATCTCCGAGGCATTCTCACAGACCGATGCATTCACTGATGAAGGCGATCTCAAGAGATGGCTGAAAACAGAGATCAACGCAGTCAACAGGACCATTCTTGAAATGGGCACAAAGGATGAACGGCTGAACGGCATGGGTACAACGCTGGCAGCGGTCATTCTGACAGGCTGCGGCAGATTTGTCGTCAATATCGGAGACAGCCGTGTTTACGGTTACCGTTTCGAGAATACTGAATTCCGCCAGCTGACAACGGATCATACTCTGGTCGAGGATCTGATCCGTCATGGTGAGCTGACGAGGGAAGAAGCTGCGGACTATCCGCGCAAAAATGTACTGACCAATGCGCTCGGCGTATGGGACAATATCCGCTATGACGTTGTGCTTCATAATGAGCCGCTGGACGGATTCCTGATCTGTTCCGACGGACTGCACGGATATGTAGCTCCCGAGATCCTGAAATCGATCGTTTTTGACCGTGACAGTGACCCGTCGCTGAGAGCAAGAAGGCTGGTCAAACAGGCTCTTCTGGCAGGTGGATATGACAATATCAGTGTTATCCTGCTGGACCTGGAAGGAGAGATGTTATGAGCGGCAGAAAAAATATGATAGCGAACCGCTATGAGGTGTTCAAGCATATCGGACAGGGCGGTATGGCAGATGTATTTCTGGCTGTCGATACGATCCTGAACCGCCAGGTCGCCATCAAGATCCTGAGAAGCGAACTGAGTACAGATGCTGTATCCGTGCTCAGGTTTGAACGTGAAGCCCAGGCCGCAACAGCCCTGACGCATCCGAATATCGTCGATATATACGATGTCGGTGATTATAAAGGACATCACTATATCGTCATGGAATATGTCGAAGGAAAAACGCTGAAGCAGGTCATACAGGCAAGAGGCGCTCTCTTGAAAGAAGAAGCTGTCGATATTATGAAGCAGCTTGTTTCGGCAATCTCCGAAGCGCATAAACGCGGCATCATTCACCGTGACATCAAACCGCAGAACGTGATCGTAAAAGCGGACGGCACGATCAAGGTGCTGGACTTCGGCATTGCCCTTGCCAAAGGCAGCATGCAGCTGACGCAGGCAAACAATGTCATGGGTTCGGTGCATTATCTCGCCCCGGAACTTGCAAGAGGCGAATCAGCGTCAGTCCAGTCCGATATTTACGCACTTGGCATCGTTCTGTTTGAAATGCTGACCGGAGATGTCCCGTTCAAAGCAGATTCTGCTGTACAGGTAGCTTTGATGCATATGAGAAACGAGATGCCCAGTGTCAGGGTATTCAATCCGACGCTGCCGCAGTCTGTGGAAAACATCGTCATACGCGCAACAGCCAAAGACCGTACACAGAGATATGCATCATGCAACGAGATGCTGGATGATCTCAAGACATGTCTGAGACCTGAGCGTCTGAATGAACCAAAGCTTGTGCTTACAGCAACGGAGCAGACCAAAAAACTGACCGACACAGCGAAAGCACACAGTGAAAAGAACAGCAAGCCCGTCAAAAAGCATACGGAAAAGAAAAAGGAACCCGTCAGGGAATACAAGCGGGTATCAGACCCCGCAATTCAGCGCAAACCGCGAACGAATAAATTCATGATGGGACTGCTGATCTTCCTTCTGGCACTGCTGACAGTCTCAGGCATCTATTACGCACTGAATGTCAGCGGCATCCTGACGCCGGAGCCGACAACAGTAGAAGTTCCCAACCTTGTCAACATGACATTGATGGAAGCGGAAGAAGCCTGCAAGGAAGCAGAGCTTGTACTGGATACCGCAAACGTCACCTATGAGCTGACTGACTTCACCGATAAAGGAAAGATCGTCAAAGCCAGTCCCGATACGGGTGAAGAGGTCGAGAAGGGCTCCAGGATCACGGTAACTGTTTCCAGCGGGATCGGCATTACGGTGAAAGACTATGCAGGCTGGTCACTGACAGAAGCGATGGATGATCTGTCCCAGTACAGCCGCATGAATGTGCTGACGGACCATGAAGACAGCGAAACAGTCGATCCGGGCGTCGTCATCCGTCAGGAGCTTCTGGAACCGGACACAAAATTCAATCCTGAGAATACATATGAGATCCGGCTGATCTATTCCTCATATCCTGAGATCACGATCCCTGCAGATATTTACGGCATGGAGATCACAGAAGCTGTGAGATACCTGGAATCACTCGGCGCAAAAGTCCTGACAAGCAACCTGGATCCTTCCAGCCTCAGCGAAGCCGAGCAGGAAGCACTGAGCTACGGAACCGTGATCAGAAGCGATCCTGAAACAGGAACGGATTATACGCAGGAAGAAAGCAATTATGTCATTTTGTACTACTATTGATCGGAGCGCGGAATGATTGCAAGAATCGTTAAGATCGTATCAAAACATTATCAGCTTCTGCAGGAGGACGGCTCCCGGAATGACGCGATCGTCATGGGCAAGGTACGTCTGCAGATGACGCCCTGCACCGGAGACATGGTGGAAGCAGATCTGATCAACGGACAGTATGTGATCCAGAAAATACTGCCCAGGAAGAATCATCTGATCCGTCCGTTCGTTGCCAATGTCGATCAGGCACTGATCGTCATGAGCGTCAAGGATCCGGATTTTTCTGCTGTGCTGGTAGACAGACTGTGTTTCCTGATCGTCAACGCAGGAATTACACCGTTATTATGCGTGACCAAGACGGATCTTGGCATCAGCGAAGAAACGGAAGCCAGGATCAGAGAATATGAAAACGGCCCGATGCAGGTGATCAGGACTTCAAAAGAAACACTTGATCCTTCTCTTGCGGATATCCTGAAGGGAAAGGTGACGGTCCTGACAGGCCAGTCCGGCGCCGGGAAATCAACGCTGCTCAATACGCTGGAACCGACATTCCATCTGGAAACACAGGAGATCTCCAAAGCTCTTGGCAGGGGCAAGCATACGACCAGGCATAATGAGCTGCATCCGGTTGCCGGAGGACTCGTATGTGATACGCCGGGATTCAGTTCGCTGGACTTCTCAAAAATGAGCGTTACCGATCTGGCGGAATCCGTCCGTGAATTCGAACCGTATCTGGGCAGATGCAGGTTCAATGACTGCGTCCACCAGAATGAACCGGGATGTGCTGTCAAGCATGCCGTAGAAGAGGGCGTTATTCCGCAGACGAGATACGATAACTACCTGATGGTCCTGAAAATGATTCAGGAAAGAAAGGAAAAATACATATGATCATATCACCTTCAGTATTGTCACTTGATTACAGCCGCATGGCTGAACAGATGAAAGAACTGAATGAATCCGGTGCTGAATGGATCCATTTCGATGTCATGGACGGACACTTTGTACCGAATCTGACATTCGGTCCGGATCTGCTCAAAGCATTCCGCAAAATGAGCAGTCTCGTACTTGACGTTCATCTGATGGTCACTGATCCGGTATTCTTTTCAGATGTATTCCTGAAAGCAGGCGCAGACGTCATTACGTTCCATTATGAAGCGCTGAGAAGCCCGGAAGAGATCAGAATGCTGGCAAAGCATATCCGTGAGTCAGGGGCCATGGCGGGAATCTCCGTAAAGCCCGGCACGGACGTCGGTGTGCTGTATCCGTATCTCGAAGACTTTGACCTGTTCCTGATCATGTCTGTTGAGCCCGGCTTCGGAGGACAGAGCTTCATGATGTCAGCAGTCGATAAGGTCGCTGCACTCAGGAAAAAGCTGGATGAAGCAGGACTGAACGCACATATCGAAGTAGACGGCGGGATCAACGCTGAGACAGGAAAACTTGTCAAGGATGCAGGAGCTGATGTGCTTGTAGCCGGTTCCTATGTGTTCAAAAACAATATCAAAGAGGCGGTGAGCTCACTTGGCTGAATGCATTGCCTGCCTGACGCTGACTGACCGGATACCGGATGATCCATGTGATCTGATCGGGGTGGACAGAGGCGCACTGGTCCTTGCAGAAAACGGCAGACGCATGAAGCTGTCTGTCGGTGACTTTGATTCCGTTGATGAAAAGGATCTCTCACTGATCGCGGAATACAGTGATGAAATGATCAGGCTGAATCCTGTCAAAGATGATTCTGATTCTGAATCTGCGATACGTCTGCTCATCAGCAGGGGATATGACAGGATCACGCTGCTTGGCGGATTGGGAGGCAGACTGGACCATGAGCTCGTCAACCTGAAGCTGGCAGAAGAATTTGCCGGCAGGATCTGGCTGAAGAACGAGCAGAACCTGATCACTGTCCTGAACGAAGGAAATTATGAGATCGATCCTGCGGGTTATCGCTATATTTCGTTCTTTGCCGTAATGCCTTCCGTCATCACGCTGGAACAAATGAAATATCCGCTCAATGAGCGGATGCTGTATCCCGGTGATCTGTATGCATTATCCAATGAGATCACCGGAAATAAAGGAATCGTCCGCATATCTTCAGGAAAGGTCCTGATGATACAGTCGGACGACAGACGATCAGAAAAATAAAAAGAACTTCCTTGAAGTTCCTTTTTATTCTGCAGAAGGAGCAGCTTCCTTTTCTGCAGCCGGCTTAGCTTTAGCGCCTGCTTTGAGTGTCTTCATCGCGCGGGCTGAAACACGAAGTGTTGTAGGCTTGCCGTCAACGATCACATGAACTTTCTGCAGGTTAACGTTCCACTTGCGGCGTGTAGCGCGCAGGGAGTGGGAACGGTTGTTTCCCGACATCGCTTTTTTACCGGATACGGCACAAACTTTGGACATACCATAACCTCCTTACATAACAATGCCTACTTAGATTAGCACGGAAAAAACGTAAATGCAACAAAAAGTGTTTGATCATGCGCTGAATCTGCATCTGCTGCAAAAAGGCGGTCCGCCCGGTAAAGTTCATATAAACGATCTCATAGAACAGGTTATGACAATGAACAGGGGAAATACATAGCACGCTGTGAGACAGCATGGATCGCATGATGTAACCGTATGTATCCGCAGCATTCATAACCGCTGAAAAAGAAAGGTATCTGCTGGAAATCTCTTTAGAAGATTTTGTGAATGTGATAGAATAATTTTGTTTAATCGGAAGGAGTTCAGACGGTGAGCGATAAGCAGATATTTGCAGCATTAGAAGCTGTTGATCATGAAGTACGTCTGATTGTGGGCGAATTCTTCAATACGCGCTTTAATATTATTAAAGTTGAGCGCACCCCGATCGAAGGGTTTACGGGCGGAGTCATTACAGATCCGGAAGCTGTCGTCAAAGGAATCAGAACTGCTGCGCACGATGCAGCAAAGATGATCGGTGCCGACATTGAGAAAGTGATCGTTGCAATGCCTTCATTCGGAATGAAGAGATATTCCGTGAAGTCAACGGTTCCCGTAACAGGTATCGATGGGGCGGTAACAGTTGAAGACATCCGCGAAGCAGTCAGAAAAGCACAGTCAATTAATATCGGAAAAGACCTCGCACTGATTCAGACCGTCTGTGTCAAATACACTGTGAACGGAATCACTTCAAGGCGTATTCCGACCGGTGAAAAGGCGAATGCGCTGACAGTTGATATTGACCTGCTGTGTGCAGACAGACAGCTGTCATTTGATATAGTCACATGTGTTGAACAGGCGGGACTGCAGGTTATCGATATTTTCCCTGATGTATTTGCAGTAGCAAAAGAAGCTGCTCTGTTCGAACAGGCAGTTGATCAGAACGTGATCGTTCTGAAGATGGAAAGAAGCTCCACGACACTGGGTCTTCTCAGCAAAGGCAGGCTGACTACCTGCATCGTTGAGCCCCAGGGTGTCGGAACGATCGGCAGGGCGGTCCAGGAGAAATACGGACTCAATAGTGACGTCTGTGCCGAACTTGTCAAATACAGTGCGAGATTGAATGAAAAAGTCAATTCAACGAATCCTGTCTACATCTGGGCAGATGCTGATGGCGGAACGCAGAAAATCAATGAGCAGCAGCTCTGTGACTGCATACGCGGAAATGTTGAAAAATGGCTTAATGACATACAAAAACTGTGTCAGCCAATCTTGCAAGCAGGGCCGACTGCTGTTATTATAACTGGAGAAGGCGGCGAAATGCAGGGTCTGAAAGACCTGCTGCAGAAGAAGCTGGGCTGCGAAGTCCGCAATTACATTCCTGACACACTTGGTGGAAGGAACGCCGGTCTTACAGCGTGCCTTGGCCTGTTCTATGCTTTTAAGGACAAACAGCCGATTACCGGCTTCACAGAAAACAGCCTTGATATGGATGCATTCATGGATGCAGTCAGTTACAGAGGCAGAGAAACAACAGGTAATCCTGAAGACACGATAACTAAAAAGCTGAAGGGTATTCTCTTCGACGGGAAAAAGTAGAGAGGAAAAAGTATGGCAGACTTATCTTACAATCAGGTGGCACGGATCAAGGTATTCGGAATCGGCGGTGCCGGCAGCAATGCGGTTAACCGCATGGTAGAGGAAGGCGTACAGGGCGTTGAGTTCTATGTTGCAAACACAGATCTTCAGGCACTGGATGTTTCTCCCGTTACAAATAAGATCCAGCTCGGAAATGAAGGACTGGGTGCAGGCGGAAATCCTGACAACGGACGTAAAGCAGCTGTAGAAAGTGAAGAAGATATCAGAAACGCTATGGAAGGCGCTGATATGATCTTCCTGACAGCAGGACTCGGCGGCGGAACAGGTACAGGTGCATCCCCGTTGTTCGCAAAGATTGCAAAGGAACTCGGATGCCTGACAGTTGGTATCGTTACAAAACCGTTCAGCTTTGAAGGCAGAAGAAGAATGATCCAGGCTGAGCAGGGTCTTGAACAGCTCAAAGAATATGTTGACAGCCTGATTATTATATCCAACAACAAGGTTCTTGAAGTTATCGGTCATATTCCGTTCGAAGATGCATTTAAGGAAGCTGACAACATCCTCCGTCAGGGTGTTCAGACGATCACAGACCTGATCGCTGTTCCTGCAATGATCAACCTCGACTTTGCAGATATCAAGAGCGTTATGGAAGGCCAGGGAAGTGCCCTGATCGGTATCGGTATGGCTTCCGGCGAGAACAAAGCAAAAGAAGCAGCTGCCAAGGCGATTCAGTCACCGCTGCTTGAAGCTCAGATCTCCGGCGCAAGAAGTGCGATCGTCAACGTAACCGGCGGCGCAAGCATGTCCGCTTACGATGCACAGGAAGCTGTTGAATACATCCGTGAAGCAGCAGGCAATGATATCGATATCATCTTCGGTGTTGCCATCAACGAAAAGATCGGCGAATCCATTATCGTTACAGTCATCGCTACAGGATTTGACCTGCCGAAAGCAGAGCTCCTTGTTACGGAAGTTCCTGCCAACCAGGCAAGACCTGTTGCCGGAAATGTACAGCCTGAACCGGAACTTGGTTTCGCTACAGGACTGGAAATGGAAGACGATGACAGATCCGGAATTCCCAAGTTCTTCAACAACAAAAACTGATTGTAGACAAAGCATACAGATAGAGC
This sequence comes from uncultured Erysipelotrichaceae bacterium, assembly GCA_946622165.1. Lineage (GTDB taxonomy): Bacteria > Bacillota_I > Bacilli_A > Erysipelotrichales > Erysipelotrichaceae > Bulleidia. The sequence continues at coordinate 23 of CAMOPG010000001.1, read as the reverse complement.
CCGGCACACACCGGGCTTTTTTG